>JAEETC010000244.1 GCA_016286585.1 Prevotella sp.
CCACCGCCTTCACGGTCAAATCTAACAAATATTTCTTCATCATGGCTGCAAAGGTACTCTTTTTTCCCAATACTTGCAAGTTTTATGTTTTATATTCCTTTTTTATTTGATAATTCAGAGTTTTTTCTTAACTTTGCAGCGTTATACCCCAAAAAAAGAATAGAAACTATAAAGATAACGACAATGAAAAAGATCCTAGTAATGGTTGTAGCCACCATGATGGCTACCTCAACCGCAATGGCACAGCATGAAGAGGGCGACAATACCATCCAACCCCGTATCGGCCTCACCCTCAGTACTCTTAGCAACATGGACAATGCCAAGATGAAAGTAAACCTAGCCTACGGTGTGGAGTTCGAACACTTCATCAACGATCAGTTCAGCGTGGCGGGTGGACTCCTCTTTACTGACCAAGGGACGAAAATAGACGATCCGAAATATGAGTACACGCTGAATATCTATTATGCCGCTTTCCCTCTGACGGCCAACTACTATGTGCTACCTGGCCTGGCCCTCAAGGCCGGCATGCAGCCAGCCTATAGGGTCAAGACTCAGATGAAGGAGGGTGATACGAAAATTGACCTCGACAGAGCCCTTGAGTTGCTTTTAGACGACGATGATGTCAAAATGAACAAGTTCGAACTTTCCATTCCCGTCGGTCTTTCTTACGAGTATAACGGCATCACGCTCGATGCCCGCTACAACTTTGGCGTCACCAAGGCGTTCTCTGGCCTCGACGATTCAGTCCGCAACCAAGTCGTCACCATCACCTTAGGCTATAAATTCTAAGACAACGAATTCAGATTATATTCTTATCTTTGCCCCAAAAAATGAAACACAGCAGATTCCTCATTCTGATGCTTGGCATCATGGCACATTTGGGTGGGTACGCCCAAGGTTATGATATGGAGGTTGACGGCATCTATTATACGTATGATGTTGACGCCGAGACCGCCACGGTCACTTCTGCCCCGTATGACACCCCTTACGAGGGCAGCATTACAATCCCAGCAACCGTTACAAAAGGTCGTTTCACCTTTAATGTAATAGCCATTGCCAGAATGGCCTTCAGTTCTACAAATGTTGAGAAAGTCACAATTTTGAGTGATGGCGAAAAAGGTGTGAGGACTATTGGGCAGACTGCCTTTTCCTATGCACGCAAACTAAAGCAAGTAACCCTTCCTGCCACACTGGAATCAATGGGCAAGAGGGCATTTAACGAGTGTTCTGCCTTGCAAGCCGTCGTTTTGCCGTCCAGTTTGAAGTCAATACCGGAAGCCGCATTTAGTGGTTGTACAGCCCTGGAAACTGTCACTTTTCCTGAGACGATGGAGGCTGGCGCTATCGGCGAGAAAGCTTTCTATAACTGTGGTATCACGAAATTGACTTTGCCCAGAGGCATCGAGATAGGAGGAAAAGCCGCATTTATGTATTGTAGGCAACTGAAGGAGGTGGTCTTTCCTGATGACTTCTGGGGCATCAACATGTCCATGTTCTCCAAGTGTACCTCTCTTGAAGAGATAACCTTTCCCCATAATCTCAGGATTATTTCATCCGATGCGTTCTCGTATTGTCATCTTAAAAAGTTCACCATTCCTAACTCTGTAGAAGGTATGAGCTGGGATGCCCTCTACGGATGTACCCAACTGGAGGAGATCATCATTGAGGACGGCTCCGCACCATTGAAATTCTATTATAGTCTGGATGGCGAAGACGTCCCCGCCTTGAAGAAATTCTATCTGGGGCGTGATATCGATAACGATGAGACAGCCGATATCAGAGTTCCAATCACGTCATTGACCATCGGCTCGAATGTTACGGCGATGCCATACAGCTTTGGTGACAACCTGAAGGAGATCATCAGTAAGATTAAGGATCCTACGAATGTCACAGAGCGTTTCACAAAGTCCGCGAAGGCAAATGCGATCCTGAAGGTGCCGGAAGGAAGCAAAGAGCTATATGAACAGGCCGACGGATGGAAAGGATTCTTTAATATAGAGACCTATAAAGACGAAGGAACAAGTATCCGCTCAATTGATGTCCAGCAGTCGGATGACGTCTGGTACAACCTGAAGGGTCATCGCATCGCCACTCCCAGAAGAAATGGCCTGTACATCAAGAATGGCAAGAAAGTGATGATTTCACTTCCAAACTAAAAATAGTACAAGTCAGAAGAACAATGTAGGCAAGGAGTTCTTGCGCTTCTGGGCCAGTTCGCCCTTCATACGGCTGATGGCTGTCTTGAAGAAGAATGCCACCAAATGCTCATCTGTGCCTTCCGTACGAATCTGCTTGAGGGCTGAGATGTACTCAGAACGGTCTTCAAGCCTGATAATCTGTATAGGGTGGTCAGCACGAAGGAGAATAAAGTTCGAAAGAAGACGCCCAGTCCTACCGTTGCCGTCGCGGAAAGGATGCAGATACTCGTAATACCCGTGCCACTTGGCTGCCACCACTAACGGATGCTGCCCATCGTCAATGGCCTTCTGCGTCGAAGCCATCAGTTGTGGCACTCGGGCAATCAGCGTCTCGTGATCTCCAAATACCGTATCGCCAGCAGCCATATCCTCAGTGGTATATTCTCCTGCAATGGCTCCTGGGGCACGATAACTCAGGGTATGCTCCGTCACCAAACGGTTCACCTCTTTTAATAATGCCTCATCAAACGAATGATCCAAATGGCTCACCATATAGTCGAATGCACGAAAATGGTCTGCCATCTCCGTACACTCCAACAGCGAACGTCCCACGGGAATCATCGCCATTCCCTGCTCTCGAAGGATCCTCGTATCGTCGACCGTAAACGAGTTTCCCTCTATGGCACAAGAGTGCGCAGAAAACAGAATTTCGTTGTATTCCATCCACTGCTTCCTGCCCATCCTGTCGGCTATCTTCTGCTGATATTCCAGACGGACGCTCTCGTATTCTTCTATTTCCTTTTCAAACATCGCCTGCAAAGATACGATTAAGTGAGCAGAAAACCAAAGGAATTACGATTTATTTTCATTTTCCAGCGCAAAGGGCGTAAAGGTGCAAATCCCCTTTACGCCCTTTTAGGTCCCTATTCAAAGAACCTTGTATTAGGATTCAGGTCTTGACGGAACCAGTCCTTATGCTTAATCCAAATAAATCCTTCTGATCTAGTAATGACAGCAACGTCTATTGGGCCACCCACAGACTTGTCAGAGGATGAAATATGGCGTTGAAGGTTTGTTACAGAGATCAGACTTTCACCCATATTCGCCATATCATCGATACTGAACGAATCTACAGCATCTATGATGCCGTCAACATATTCCTCCTGAATATAATCTTGATACTTTCCATTGGCGCAAAGGAACCTCCTATGCCCTTACTTGAACGTTATGGCACAGGATCTTCCAAAGGTTCGCTGACCATCATGGGTTGGTACTCGTAGACATTAGACGTTGTGTAGTGGAGCGTGGTGCTGAGAAAGGTGATTCCCTGCGCCTGGCCAATGTCAAAAAGGGTATCGATCGTAAAATTACGATCACCTTCTTCGTGTTAATCGTCTTCATCATAGAATGCAAAGATATGCAATAATTCGTAATAGTCGGTGGGACAGGTGATTGGGGCATTTTACCCATGCACCTGTCCCACTGACTACTATCAACATAAAAGCACCTAAAATAAAGTTTTCAACGAGGATGAGTATTAATAGGCTCTAAGCCTAAAC
>JAEETC010000057.1 GCA_016286585.1 Prevotella sp.
CCTGGTGGGTGCCCGGCCGGGATACGTCGGCTATGAGGAGGGCGGACAGCTGACGGAGCGCGTGCGCCGTCACCCCTACTCCATCGTACTGCTCGATGAGATAGAGAAGGCTCACGGCAATGTGTTCAACCTGTTGCTGCAGGTGCTCGACGAGGGACGCCTGACGGACGGTAACGGACGGTTCGTGGACTTCCGCAACACGGTGATCATCATGACCTCGAATGCCGGTACACGCCAGCTGAAGGACTTCGGGCGCGGCGTGGGTTTCAGCGCCTCTGGCTCTACGGGTCTTGCCCTCAATGAGAAAGACAAGCAGTATGCTCGCGACATCGTGCAGAAGGCACTCTCGAAGCAATTCTCGCCCGAGTTCCTCAACCGTCTCGACGAGATCATCACTTTCGACCAGCTCGACCTTGAAGCCATCAAGCGCATCATCGACGTGGAACTGAAAGGTCTGTTCAAGCGCATCGAACAGATCGGTTATAAGATCGACCTGTCTGACGAGGCCAAGGAGTTTGTGGCGACGAAGGGCTACGACGTTCAGTTCGGTGCCCGTCCGCTGAAACGCGCCATCCAGAACTATATCGAGGATGGCATCAGCGACCTGATCGTCAACAGCAGCCTCCCCTTAGGCTCCGTCATCCACATCACACTTCATGAAAACAAAAATGAGTTAGCATTCAGCTAACTCATTTTTTTACCTTTTCACCTTTTCACTATTTCACCTTTATAGCTCCTCGCACTCTTTCACCCAGAGCGTATAGGAAGCATCGCTGGGCATGCGCCAGTCGCCACGCGGCGATAGCGATACAGAACCCACCTTCGGACCGTCGGGCATGCACGAGCGCTTGAACTGCTGGGTGAAGAACCGACGACAGAACACGGTGAGCCATTTCTTGACCGTTTCTTCGGTGTAGAGGGCGTCACGGCCAGGCGCTGGCGTGCAGAACGCCTTCTTGGCCAACATGAAGATCTTCTTTGGCGAGAACCCGTAACGCAGGAAATAATAGATGAAGAAGTCGTGCAGCTCGTAAGGCCCCACGAGGTCTTCGGTCTTCTGCTTGATCTGTCCGTTCTCATCGGCGGGAATCAACTCGGGCGATATGGGCGTGTCGACGATATCCAATAGAGTCTCTGTAGCCATCTCGCCAGCCACGTAGCTCACAAGATAGCGGATGAGCGTCTTCGGCACACCGGCATTCACACCGTACATCGACATGTGGTCGCCGTTGTAGGTGGCCCATCCGAGTGCCAGTTCCGAGAGGTCGCCCGTTCCAACGACGATGGCATTCTCCTGATTAGCCACATCCATCAGGATCTGCGTCCTTTCACGGGCCTGGGCGTTCTCATAGGTTACGTCGTGCACCTTCGGGTTATGGCCGATATCCTCAAAGTGCTGGGTCACGGCCTTGGCAATCGAGATCTCACGGATGGTCACGCCGAGCGTCTCCATCAGCTTCAGGGCATTGTTATGCGTGCGGTCGGTGGTGCCGAATCCCGGCATGGTGATACCGATGACACCCTTGCGGTCGATACCGAGCAGGTCGAAGGCCTTCACGGTGACGAGCAGGGCGAGCGTCGAGTCGAGGCCGCCGCTGATGCCGACCACAGCTTTCTGGGCGTTGATATGATAGAGTCGTTTAGCGAGTCCTGCCACTTGGATGTTCAGGATTTCCTCGCAGGTGCTGGTCATGTTCTCATCCTTCGGGATGAAGGGGTGCGGATCGATGTCCCTGAGCAGTTCGAACTCCTTGGGGGCGACGGCCTTGCAGGTGATCAGTCGGGCCGTTGCACCGTGTTGGGCGTTGATGAAGGTGGTGTTGGCGCGACGCTCGGCCCGCAGTTTTTCCACGTCGATCTGGCCGACATGTATCTGTGGCTGGATGGAGAAGCGCGCTCCCTCGGAGAGCAGGTGTCCGTTCTCATAAATGAGGGTGCTGCCGCCGAAGACCACATCCTGTGTCGACTCGCCGAAGCCGCAGCTGGTGTAGACATAGCCGCTGATAGTGCGGGCACTCTGCTGGGCCAGGAGCGACTTCAGGTAGGCATGCTTGCCAATCACCTCGTCGCTGGCCGAGAGGTTCAGGATGATGTCGGCCCCTGCCAGCGCCAGGTTGTTGCTGGGCGGGATCGGTGCCCACACGTCCTCACAGATCTCCACGCCGAACTTCATGCCGTCGCCGGTGACGAATATCTGCGGCTCGGCGCTGACGTGCACGGGACTGCCTGCGAAGTAGATGTCTGTCGGGTTCAGGTCCTGCGCCGAGGCAAACCAGCGCTTCTCGTAGAACTCGCCGTAGCTGGGCAGATAAGTTTTCGGCACGATGCCCAACAATTGTCCCGACTGGATGACGGCAGCGCAGTTGTAGAGCAGGCCGTTGATCACCACGGGCAGTCCCACCACGGTGATGATGTCGAGCTTACGGGTAAAGTCGAGCAGATCCATCACGCCCTGTTCTGTCCGGTCGAGCAGAGCCTGTTCACGGAACAAGTCCTGACACGTATAACCCGTCACACAGAGTTCCGGCAGTACCATCACCTCGATGCCCTTGCCCTCGGCCTGAGCTATCAGACTCTCAATCTGCTGTACATTGTACTCTACGTTGGCCACTTTCACCGCAGGCACGGCGGAGGCCACCTTCACAAATCCGTATTTCATACCTTTATCTTTTGTACGTCGTTTTCAATCAATGTGTACACGAGTGCCGGCTGCTCGAAGAAGTCGTTCTCGTGGAAGGCGTGCAGCTTGTAGAACTTCACCGTGTCCACGTTCACCAGCGCGTTCACCGTCGGCTTCAGCAAAAATGTTTTTTCGCGTTTGTAGGCTGTCATCTGCACGCAGCAATGCTCCAGCCCGTTCAGGTCCTCACGCCCGAACTCCTCGATAAACTCCTTTGTGTTCGGCTCCAGTTCACCCTCGGCGCGCAGCGTCCAGGCATTGTTCTCGCCCGTCAGCAGCGTGTAGCGCAGGTAGTAGTTCGAGTCGTTCACCAGATAGCTCTCAAAACGCGTCTGCGAGAGTTCCTTCATGTCGATAGGCACGAAGGCCAGATAGGCGCTCAGCCGTTCCCCACCCTTGCGTTCCATGGGCTTTGCCTTGAAGGTGATAGGCTTCTCCTCGGGTTCTTCCTCCTCTTCCGATCGTTGATCTCGGTTATCTCTCACCCCTGACTTCTCACCTCTCACTTCTATCATGTGTCCCGTTCCGTAGTCCTCATCGCCCACCACAACGACTTCCGTCGTCAGCATGGGCACCTGAAAGCCGTCTTCGTCCTCCACGAGCACGATGTTCTTCCCTTGGAATCCGGCCACGCGGCCACCTCCTATCTCATTCAGGAATCTGACTTGATCACCAATTTTCATCTACACATTATTATATATAATAAACTGGGGGGCAAAGGTATGAAAAATTTACTAACGCGCCAAACAATCGATGAAAAAATTGATGCTCTCATCGCGAACTACTCTTCTTCGTCGCTGATTCCCATGATGAGCTTCACGGCGACGTCGATGTCTTCCTGGTCGACATCTCCCTCGCCTTCTTCATTGATGTCGGCGTTCAACTTGCTATAGTTCTCGCTGGTGGGATTGCCCTCCTTGGCGTTCACCATCTCCACGATGTCGGCAGCGTCCACCTTATCGTCGTTGTTGGCATCGCCAGGCATGCGGTGAATAAAGCTCTCAATCTCGATGTCCTCGTCGCTGTTCTCATCAATGGGGATGATGAAGTCGAGGTCGCAGTCCTCAAGTACCTGATACTCAGCATCCGGATCGAGTTCCACCAACTCCTCATCGTCATCCTCTGCTGCGCGGGAGAGTCTTTTGACTTTCCCTGAAAATCCTTGTTTTAATAATAGTTTCTTTAACTTTTTAAAATCTTCTTTAGTTAGCTTCGCTTTTTTATTCACCAGTAATTTTGAAGTTTTCTTGGCTTTCACTTTTGAGGCCTTAATTACTATAGCTTTTTTGTTACTGTCTTTAAAAGCACTTGGACTTATTGTTATTTTTTTATAACTAACTTTGACTGTTTTTGCAAAAGCCTTATCACTAATACCTTGAGGTATATTAATTAATAATTTAATTGATTGATCAGCTGTAGTAGTTTTGTTTGTCTTCACGATGGCATCAGCAACGGATGGAGCCAGAGGGATGTATTTATTACCATTTTCATCGATAAAAATATCTTCCGGGTTAGTACTGACGGCCGATTGCGCGTAAACTACGGTGAACTCAACATTAGCCTGCGGCATGGTGATGGTCCACGTGTCGTTCTCGCCCTCGGTGACAGTACAGCCAGGGATATTAGTCGTCACGCTTTCCACGAAATAACCCTCTTTTGGTGTGATAACGAGCTTAATCGTCGTTCCCTTAGCTATGGGCTGGCATGTCTTCTCAACCACCTCTTGGGTGATATCTGTTTCTTGTTGTCCGCTGACTGCAATAACTTCGAAGCTCTTGGCCTGAGCGCCATATCCTTCAGCCAGAGTGACGATGAATCCCATTGTGTTGATGTCTGCCATCATCACTTCCTGACCATAGTAGCTCAGCATGGGCTTATTATTATCGGCTGCAGCATTGGCAAACACCTTGTCAGGCTCCACCAACACACCGTTCTCGTCCTTCACATACTCGCTGTAGCCGCTGGTAAATATGTAGGGCTTAGTGTTTTCGTTGGAAGTTATCACTCTGATGGGATTCTTTGGACAGTTGCTGATGGCCTTGCCGAAGTTGATCACCTTGTCTTTGTCGAGGCAGATGGCGCCGCCGGTACAATCGAACTCAGGCAGGGTATTGAGCGTCAGCACGCCTTTATTGATGATGCCATTGCTCGCGATGATTTTACCGCCGCCCTTGCCGTCGCTGATAGTCAGCGATGCTTTCGGCTGGATTTGGATCAGGAAGCTGGCTGTGCTTTCGATCGTCTTACCATTCAGGTCGAGCGTCGCGTCTACCGCGTCTTCGCCGTTACCGAACAACATGTTCTCTACCATCGCTTCATCTTCGCCTATCAAGTCTATCATGGGCTGAATCACGTCGCCGTTCCTCGCATAGCCAAGAGCTGCAACCAGCGTGTTATGGCAGATGGAAGTCGTAACGTTCTCGCCGATAGGACGGCTGACGAGGACTTTTGGCACATATTTATTATCGATGATGATACCTTCACGGTCTTCACCTGAAAGCACGATTCTTCCGCCCTCCAGAGTGCCGCAATAGGTGAATAACTGCTCAGGGTAAATCGAAGTCTCTGCTTCTTCGACCATCGGGCCATAGCCAGCAGTGAAGGTGTAAGGCATAGTAGAACATTCTACATCCAGCTTCACCTTGGTAATCGTCTCTGGGATGGTGATACCGTCGGGAATGGCGATACCTGGCATCATCATCTCGCTCTCCACCAGTTTGATGTCGCAGACATTACCGCTGAAGCAGTTCAGAGCGCCCAAGCCCAGAACACCTTCGCTGACGATACCAGTTTTCTGATTGCTGGCGATGGTGCCGCCCATGATGTCAAGCGTGCCTTTGTTGATGATGACATCATTTTCTGCGGAAATCCTGCCGCCCCCCTTACTGTCGCAGAGTGTCAGCGATGCCGCCGGCTGGACGATGATCAGACAACCTTCGCCCGTTCTGCTCAGCGTCTTGCCGTTCAGGTCGAGCGTCAGAATCTTTTCGCCCTCACCGTTGCCGATGACGAGCGATGTTGTTGCGCCGAGGTCGGTGTCGGCCAGCATCATGACCTCGTCATAGTTTTCAGCAGCGTTAAGAGCGGCAGAGAGTGTCTCGAAGTAGCTGACGGTCCCTTCGTGGTTGACGCTGGCGGCCACGCTGGTCTTTGGCATAGCAATGGTCAACTGGCGGTCGCTGGTCTGGTCTTCCCTTTCCTCATCGCCATAGTTGCTCTTGTCCTGCAGTATGCTGTTTAACATGGCAGAGAATGCAGCATATTGCGCTTCATTAATACTACCAAGAGTTTTAGCCAAAGAAAGAGAACTTTGAAGGGTGCTCAAACAAGAAGCAGCACTATTCTCACCTGTGGATTTATTCTCATCGCCTTCCGCGTGGAAAATATAAGCATTTGTAAGAGGATCAGCAACGATATTCGCTAATACCCCATACCCTTTAGCATTCAGTTTTGCTGTTATGACAGACTTCATACTCTTGGTGAGCCTCTGCTTGGCTATGTCTGTTGTAAAATTCTCGCCTCCGCCAATCGGAGCGCCTGCCGACGTGATGCTCTTGGTGCCAATCTCCATCGAGGTCAGCGAATTGTTAAGTGTCACGATGCGGTAGTCGCATGGATAGGAGCTGAGCGAGCCGGTGGTCACGTCGTAGATCGTCTGACTCTTGTCCTCGTTCCAGTCTCTGGCAATGTCGGAGGTATGGAAGTGGCCGGTGAAGATGACGCTGATGCAGGCATTAGCCAGACAGGTTCTGACATCTTCATAATTGTCCACCGACACCGTCTCAACAAAGGCGTCTCCGCCGGTGATGTGCGGTATCAGGGGATGGTGCATCATGGCCACCACCTGCTTGCCTTGAGCGCGGGCAGCAATGGCTTGGTCGCACACCCACATCAGCACGTCGTTCCTTATTATACCGTTTTCGCCCGTATCGATGCCAATCACCACCAGGTCTTCTATGGGCTCACAGGCATAAGTCAGCGTGTTGCCATAGAACTCTGAGACCTCGTCATCATAGCCGTAGTCCTTATAGAGCGCCACGAATCCATCCTTGTCTACAATAGTGGCGGTGGTTGTCGTCTCGCCATAGATCTTGGCATCGGCGGTGCCCAGGTCGTGGTTGCCGGGGATGACTAGCGTCTGGATACCAGCGGCCTTCAGCGCGTCGAGCTTCCCTTTCAGATAGTTGTGGCTGGCCTCTTCGCCGTCCTTGGTCAGGTCGCCCACAATCAGCACCAGCTCGGGTTTTGCGGCCGTTATCTCAGTCACCGCCTGTTCGAAGAGTGCCAGACTATAGTCAAGCAACTTTCTGTCCGAATTCAGACACGTTTCCCACTCTGAGTTGTTGGGGTTTGTCACCAACGAGGCTGCCGTCACATGCGGGTCGGCAATCACCACGATCTTATGACCGTCGGCCGATGCCGTCTGAAAACTGTAGCTTGCCAGCAAGACTGTTGCCAGCAGCATCCATAAGCTTTTCATCCTTTTCATATTCATAATTGATTGGTTTTTAATGTCCTTTGTCGGTTTATGTATGTCATCGACAGTTGATAATTCCGTGGGCAAAGTTACGAATAATATCTGAAAGCGCAAAATAAATTTTAATTTATTTTACGTTTACGCCCCGCCCCATACGATTGTCTTCGCATTCAGGCAAAGACAAGGACCGCGACTACAATTCAAACGAAAGTACACCATCAGGCCAATAGATTGAAACTACATACACGATGTGTAAAGAGCCATCACGATTGCGGTGGCTCTTTTGATATGCTTTCATTGTTGTTTTGGAATAATAATATCGATGATAGCGGCGATATCGTCAAAATCAATCTTTTTATTATTGTCCACGTCGGCTGCCCACCTGACGAAGACTGCATTAGGCTTTCTCAGGATGCAATTGACCACGGCAACCACATCGGCCGCATTGACGACGCCATCTGCATTGGCATCGCCCTTTTGGATGCTCTCTTTTCGTGCAAACCAACACCAAGGCATCTCTTCTGTTATCTTGCTATAATAGGTATGAAGCGTGGCATTGATTTGATTACCAGGTTCTCCAAAAGCATCAACCCACACGTATAGTTCTTTCTCCCTATCAATTAAAAAGGTTACATCTTCAAGACTACACCCGCCGAAAGCGTCAGATCCTATGCCGGTGACTTTTCTCCCTAACACAACTTTCTTCAACGAAATACAATCTTTAAATGCTTCCAAGCCAATGTCAACAACTCCATCTGGAATGACGACAGAAGTAAGGCTATTACATCCTTTGAAGACATGGTTGCCAATCTTTTTGACACTCAGCGGGATTTGCACAGAGGTAAGGTTCTCGCATCCCAAGAATGCACAATAATCGAGGGATGTGACAGTATACGATTGTCCTTCATAGGTAACTGTCTCAGGAATCTTGACATTTCCTCCACTATAACCCTCTTTACTCTGAATCAACTGAGCTTCACCAATTTTGGGAAGATTCAAATCATAATAGAAACCGTCAATTACAACTTCTTTTGCCACATCTGTTTTAAACGGTTTGTAAATCGTCACATCTCCATTCTTAATGATGAGATCATCTTTCTTGGAGAAAGCAAATCCTGCGGCAATAAGTTTAGAACCATTGGCATTGACTGTGTATACGCAGTCTTTGTAGACCTGGAACTTGATGACACCAACACCCATCTTTTTCAGGTCATCGTTATACCAAGTTTCTTCGCCATTCTTGTTGGTAGTAAAACGGGCAGCATAAATGGAGGGCTTGGCAGCCTTCAGATACTCGCGCTCAGCACTCTCCACATTTGTGATTCCAGCGTCTGAGAGCCAGTTAAACTCACCGCCGCCCTGCAAAGTGTACTGATAGACTGCACCGAGGTCGCTATTCGCATCACCTATGGCAGCAAAGGTATAGCCTAGAGCCATTCCCTCCTCAAACACGGTGTAGGCCTTGTGAGAGTTAGCCCAGATGATGAGATATATCCAGCCGTCTGCTTTTGCATCGAACCTCAAGAAACAGCCTGAGTAAGGTTCCTTAAGTGAAGTATTGGGTGTAATGCCGTCTGCATCTTTGGGATTGGTATTACCCACGATGCCACCGTTGATGGCCTGATCTCCGATAGTTACCTGTACCGTCGTAGGACCCTGTTTGTACTTGTCTTTGGCGCCGATAGTAGCCTTGACGCTCGTCGTTTCCCCGATCACAGTACCTTGGTTGAGCTCCACTAAGTTCTCACTCAGGCCCAATGTACTCGGGACGAAAGAACACACTTCCAATGTTGTTGCCTGAGCCTGATTCAGGTCATTTACGCCATTTACCGTGATGGTTGACGCAGAAGCCGCCATAGATATCAGCAGCGTAGGAATAAATAATAGTTTCTTCATATTGTTATTGTTTTATCGTTTCTTTTCGATTGCAAAGATACGATAAGTTTCTGAAAATTCCTAAAGCTTTAGCGATATTTTTATCGCAATAAGGACGGTCATATTTGTGAGTCTCGATTCAATTGTAAAATACTTTTGTATTGGTTTTATTTAACAAAAACAACCTCAAATCGCCCTAAAAAGCTGTCTTGGAGTTTAGATAGGGTAAAGTGGGACTTTAGGCTAAGTAAAGTCGGAGTTTAGGCTAAGTAAACTCCGGGTTTAGTCTAAGGTTAGTTTGAGACAGGGATGGTTAAAGTTGTAGTGTAAAATATATTCATAATCTCCTTAATAAGGCTTGTAACCGATGTAACCGATGTAACCGATTATTTCTACTTTTATATAGGGGTATTATTATATGATTTCCACACACACACCACACACTAAAGTGAAAAAGATCGGTTACATCGGTTACATCGGTTACAAATTCTTAGAACGGCAATTCCTGATCGAGCGCTTCGGCAGATCAGCAGGACCACGGTTAGACGATCGTTAGTCGAGGCCGAAGAGAATCTTCAAACCGCCGTCGACGCCCGAGAAGCCCATGAAGGCCAGGGAGAGCAGACCGGCGGAGAGCATCACGATGGCCATGCCCTGCATGCCCTTGGGAATCTTCACCAGTTCGAGCTGCTCGCGCATGCCAGCGAAGACGGTCAATGCCAGACCGAAGCCGATGGCCGTGGAGAAGGCATAGACCACAGACTGCAACAGATTGAAGTCTTTCTGAATGCAGAGGATGGCCACACCGAGCACAGCACAGTTGGTCGTGATGAGCGGCAGGAAGATGCCCAGCGCCTGATAAAGGGCAGGTGACACTTTCTTCAGCACAATCTCCACGAGCTGCACCAATGAGGCTATGACGAGGATGAAGGCGATGGTCTGTAGGTATTGCAGTCCGAAGGCGTCGAGCACGTATTTCTGTACCAGCCAGGTGACGATGGTGGCGAGCGTCAGCACAAAGGCGACGGCTGCCGACATGCCCAGCGATGTGTCAATCTTCTTGGATACACCGAGGAACGGACAGATGCCGAGGAACTGTGACAACACAATGTTGTTCACGAAAATGGCGCTAATGAAAATCAAAACGTATTCCATATCTTAACTCCTTATTTTGTTCACGATCGCGATGAGGAAGCCGAGGGTGATGAAAGCACCCGGAGGCAGCACGAAGAGCAGGATGTTGTAGGTCTCAGGCAGCAGCGTGAAGCCGAAGATGGAGCCTGAGCCGAGCAACTCGCGGCAGATGCCCAGAAGGGTCAGTCCAAGGGTGAAGCCGAGACCGATGCCGATACCGTCGAAGAGGGATGCCAGGGGCGACTGCTTGGAGGCAAAGCCCTCGGCACGACCAAGGATGATGCAGTTCACGACGATCAGCGGGATGAACAGTCCGAGGGCTGCGTCGATATCAGGCAGGAAGGCCTTGATAACCAACTGCAGGATGGTGACGAAGGCGGCAATCACGACGATGAACACGGGGATGCGCACCTTGTCGGGAGTGACCGACTTAAGGCAGCTGATCACGACGTTGGTGCAGATGAGCACGGCCATCGTGGCGAGGCCCATCGACATGCCGTTCATGGCAGAGGTGGTAGTGGCCAGCGTAGGACACATACCGAGCATCAGGACGAACGTAGGGTTCTCCTTGACGATGCCATTCTTGATGATTTGTATTGCGTTCATATCAATGTTGTCATTTATTAATAACTGTTGCACCGGTTTCTGCATCGGCAGCAGGTGTTGCCTTGTAGGCGGTATAAGCATTGTTCACGGCGAGGAGGAAGGCGCGGCTGGTGATGGTAGAGGCCGTGATGGCATCCACCTGGCCACCGTCCTTCGAAACGGTCAGGGGGTCCTTCGGGTCTTTGCCGATGATGTCGCCCTTCTCTCCCTGCTGGAACCACTTGTCGGCCTTGGCACCGAGTCCCGGCGTCTCAGCATGTTCGAGCAGCGTATAACCCAGGATCTTGCCTTCGGGATTGAAACCCACGAGCACCTTCAGGTTGCCGCCGAAGCCACCGGTGGTGCTCTCAACGGCAGCACCGAGGTCGTTGCCCTGGGCGTCCTGTGTCTGATAGATGATATAGGTGAGTTCCTTGCCCTTGGCATCGTTCTGGCGGACGGTATCGGTCTTGGCCACCTTGAGGTCGTCGACACACATCACCGTCTTGATACCATCGGCCAGGGCTTTCGTCTTCTGGTCGTTGATAGGACCTTCGGTCAGGTGGTTCACATAAGCCAGGATACCACCCATGATGATGGCCACTCCTGTGAGCACCAGCACCATATTCGTCAATGTAGATTCAAGTTTCTTCATACTCTTTTTATTAATCAAGAATTTCGGAATTTGAGAGTTATTATCTTTTCAATTCTTTAATTCTTTAATTCTTGATGACTTCTCCGAATCTTGTTGGTTTCACATAATTGTTGATGAGCGGCGTGAATGCATTCATGATGAGAATGGCGAACGACATGCCCTCGGGATAGGCACCCCAGTTACGGATCACCACGGTGAGGAATCCGATGGCCACACCATAGATGAGCTGGCCCTTGGGCGTCATCGGCGAGGTCACGTAGTCGGTTGCCATGAAGATGGCGCCGAGCATCAGACCACCGGAGAGGATCACGCTCACGGGATCGGCATAGACCGGATTGGCCAGATGCAGCAGACCGGCAAAGACGAATACCGTTCCGATGATCGACACGGGGATGTGCCAGGTGATAATCTTCTTCCACAGCATAAAGGCCAGACCAAGTAACAGGGCCACGGCACAGATCTCACCCATCGCACCGGCACCATCGGGATGGTTACCGATGAAGAGGTCGAGCGAAGAGGGCAACTGGTTGAGGATCGAGGCATCGCCGTTCTTGATAGCCTCCTTCATCAGGGCCAGCGGCGTAGCGCCTGTTTCAGCATCGAGATAGCTGCCGAGCTGACCCACCTTCGGCCAGGTGGTCATCTGGGCTGGGAAGGCCACGAGCAGGGCTGCACGACCCACCAGCGCGGGGTTGAAGAGGTTATTGCCGAGACCTCCGAAGGTCATCTTGGCCACACCGATGGCGAAGAGCGCACCGATGATGATAATCCAAATGGGGAGGTTCGACGGGAGGTTGAATGCCAGGAGCAGACCCGTGAGGATGGCAGAGCCGTCCATCACCGTGTTGCGCTCCTGTTTCAGGATATACTTGCTGATAGCCCACTCGAAGAAGACGCAGGCTGCCACACTCGTTGCCGTGACAACGACAGAGCCCAGGCCGAAGAAGTAGAACGACACGAGCAGCGCGGGCATCAGGGCGATGATGACGCCGTACATGTTGCGTTCGACCGTATCGGTGCCGTGGGCGTGTGGGGAAAGTGAAACGATTAATTTACTCATTTGACTATTAGACTTTTTAGACTATTAGACATCTATACTTATTTTTTAGCAGCTCGCGAGCGGATGATTCCCATGACGGTCGATTTGCCCTGGCGGATGTTGTCGAGCAGCGGACGGTGGGCAGGACAGGTGAACTGACAGGAGCCGCACTCGATACAGCTGACGATGTCCTCACGTTCGGCACGCTCCCAGTTCTTCACCTCGGAGAGCTTGGCCAGCAGATAGGGCTCCAGACCCATCGGACAAGCACCGACGCACTTGGCACAACGGATACATGGCTGCGGCTCCTTGCGACGGGCCTCGTCGTCGGAGATGATCGTCACGGAGTTCGTGCCCTTACAGATAGGAACTTCCACACTCGTGAGCGCCTTACCCATCATCGGACCGCCGGCCAGCAGCTTGTTGTCGCCCTCAGGCATTCCGCCGCAGGCATCGATCAGGTCCTTCATGGGTGTTCCCATGCGGACGAGGAAGTTGCCGGGGTTCTGGAGCTTCTTACCCGTAACGGTGGTGTAACGCTCAAAAAGGGGCTTGTGCTTCATCACAGCCTCATAGACGGCAAAGGCCGTTCCGACATTCTGCACGATGGCACCGACGTTCACGGGTATAGCGGGAGGTGCAGGCACCTGACGACGGATGACAGCATCGACGAGCTGCTTCTCACCGCCTTGTGGATAGCGCTGCTTAAGAGGCACCACCTCGACGGTATAAGCCGAACCGGAGAACTTCTCGGCGCACTTCTGCGTCAGGAGCTCGATAGCAGGCATCTTATTGGTCTCGATGCCGATATATCCTCTGGTGACCTTTGCACCCTTCATCAGCAGTTCAAGACCGATGAGGATCTCGTCGGCATGTTCCATCATCAGACGGAAGTCGGCGGTGATGTAAGGCTCACACTCCACGGCATTGATGATCACACACTCAGCCTTGGCCGTGGGCGGTGGCGTGAGCTTGATGAAGGTGGGGAAACAGGCACCACCCATACCGACGACACCGGCATCCTTGATACGCGTGACAATCTCCTCAGGGGTGAGCTCCGGGTGAGCCTCGACGGTCTCCAGCTTGTCGGAGCGGTCGATGGTCTCCTCCCACTCGTCACCCTCGACATTAATGATGATTGCGGGTTTCCGATAGCCGGTGGCATCGATGGCGGTATCGATCTTGAAGACCGTGCCGCTGACGGATGAGAATATCGGGGCTGAGACGAAACCGCCAGCCTCGGCAATCATCGTGCCAACTTTCACCTTGTCGCCCTTGGCCACAACGGGCTTGGCGGGCGCGCCGATGTGCTGACTCAGCGGGAAAATTGCCTGCTTGGGCAGGGCGGCCACCTGCGTAGCGGCCTCATGGGTGAGCTTATTCTCTTCGGGGTGAATACCACCTATACTGAATGTTCTGATATTCATGCTTGGGCCTCCTTTCCTTCATTAGTTGGTTTTGCCGGAGATTCCTGAGCTTCCGAGGTTTCCGGTTTGGGTTTCGGAGCGGGGAAGTTGACTGCCACGATGGCGTGCTTCGGACAAACCTTCTCGCACTTGCGGCAGAGACGGCACTTCGTGTAATCGATATAAGCGAGATTGTTCTCGACGGTAATCGCACCGAAGGGACATTCCTTCTCGCACTTGCCACAACCGATACAGCTCACCTGACAAGCCTTCATGGCCACAGGACCCTTGTCTTTGTTGACGCAAGAGACGAACACTCTCCTACCCTTCGGGCCCTTCTTACGAAGCTCGATGATGTTACGCGGACAAGCCTTCACGCAGGCGCCGCAAGAGGTGCACTTCTCCTCGTCGACCTCAGGAATACCCGTCTCAGGGTTCACCTTGATGGCATCGAACTGACAGGCTGCCTCACAGTCGCCACAACCCAGGCAGCCAAAGCCGCAGGCCGTCTCGCCGGCACCACAGGCATGCATGGCAGAACAGGTGCGCAGACCTGAATACTCGGCAATGCGAGGCCGATGCTCGCACGTGCCATTACATCTCACAACGGCCACCATCGGCTCAGAGTTGGCAATCGCCATTCCAAGCAGATCGGCCACCTTTCCCATTGTCTCGGCTCCACCCACGGGGCACATCAGCCCGTCGAGGCTTCCGGCATCGGCACCTTTTACGAGGGCATCGGCCATACCGCTACATCCTGGGAATCCGCATCCGCCGCAGTTGGCACCAGGGAGCAACTCGCTCACCTGCGCAATGCGGGGATCTTCATAGACAGCGAATTTCTTGGAGGCGGCGAACAGCACGATAGCGGCTATCAGGCCGATGGCTCCCAAGACAATTACTGCAATCAAGATGAAATTCATAAATGCTTTATTATTTGTTTTAGTAATATAAGATAATCCTATTCTATACTGAACGTCAGTTTCTGTCCGATGCGGTCGCGACAGAGATAGAGCACGAGGTAATATGGCACCAGGGCCAGCAGAGCACAGAGGGCGGCCAGTCCTTCGTCGTTAAGCACATACAAAGCGATGACGAGCACACCAACCAAGATCAGAAACGGCCATCCGAAACCCAACAGCAGAGCCTTTCCGGCGACATCCTTCGAGGCGCAAACCGTCACCTCCTGCCCCGTCCTGTATTTTGCTGTGTCACAGCAAAAAACATCCACGATCTTCTCCTTCGATTCCGAGGCATGACAATGGCCAGCCACCTTACAGGCAGCACAGGCAGAAGCCTGGAGAATGCGCACCTTGACACATCCGCTAGACACCGACTCGACGATTCCTGAATGACTTATTTTAGAATGCACCTTGCAAAGGTACAAAAAATATAAATATCAGAGGTTATTTATTAAGTAATTTTACAAAAAAGAGTCGTAAACGTTTGCAATCCAATCACTCTTCTTCATCGCTGGAACTCAGGACGAACTTGCGCGAGGCTCCGATGTGATACACTTCGTTGAGATGGGTTTCATAACCCTCCTTGGCATAGTCCATCAGGCGGATTTCGTAATCGCTGGTAATCGAGAAGAACTGTAAGTACTCATCTTCATCGATCTCGGTATATTCCTCGGGATCACGCTGGTCGACGGAGAACAGACAGAGCTTGTCGACGGGGAAATAGTCGTCGTTGAGCGAGTAGAGCCAGAGCGAATACTCATCGTCCATCTCGTCGGCAGCAATGATGATGAGCTTCGCACCGATGGTCTCCGGCAGGGAGATGGCTTTCGGATGACGGCAATCGACAAGATTCAGGTAGGCGATGATATCCTCGCTGACAGGCTTATAGGACGGTAGCAGCCGGACATAATCCTCGTTGTAGCTCACCGGCAGCGGCTGGATCTCCAGACTGTCGAAGAAGAGCTTCAGGGGATTGTCTGACGACTCAAGGTCGACACCCTGCAAGGCCAGCTTCTCCTTCACCTCTAAAGCCTTGACACTATCGAGCTTGTGCTGTAGTTCCTCGGGCGACATTTTTCGACTGCCCCCACAGGCCGTCAGCATCAGAACGGCCGCCATCAGTCCAAATATCTGTCTCATATCCTCATGTGTTTAAAGTGATATCTTCTTCTTCACGACCTTGCTCTCGTTCTGCAGACGGTCGAGGGCAGTCACGGCATAGACCCACTTCTCCTTTCCGTTGTTATAAGGCAGTTTGTAGAAGGGGTGCGTGGTGATGGCCGCGATCTTCGAGGGGTCGTCCAAGTTCAGCCGTTCACCCTTGCGGAAACGGTAGACCACATATTTCACGGCCTTGTCGTTCCACGACTCTCCCTTGGGGGCCGTCCAGAACAGCACGTAACCATCTTCTGTCCAGATGGGCTTAACCTTGCGCACCTTCTTGGGCGCCTTCCCGTCGATGAAAGGCATGGAAGGCTGAAGGGCGGGATATTTCCAATAGACATTGCGAAGGTTTGAACCATAGTTGCCGACGTTATCGACAGCCGCCTTGGCATACCAGAGAACGGTACCGGCGACATTCGGCATCTGACGATGCAGGGCCATCTTGGCTGCCTGCTGGTGAGTCTGCGGATTATTCTTGTCGGCAGCCTTAGCTGTCCGTTCCACATCCTCGCCGATGATCAGCGGACGGGCTGAAGCATACTGGTTCCACCATTTGATGAGTGTGTCGTAGTCGGCTGCCTTGTTGCCAATCTCCCAATAGATCTGCGGCACACAATAGTCCAGCCAGCCGTTGTTCACCCACATCAGCACATCGGCATAGAGGTCGTCGTAGTTCTGGGTGCCGTTGGTGTTGCTACCCACATAAGAGGTCTTCCGGTTGCGATAAATACCAAAGGGCGAGATGCCTACCTTCACCCAGGGCTTCGTCTCGTGGACGGTCTTGTAGACCTGCTCGATGAAGAGGTTCACATTATACCGGCGCCAGTCTCCCTGGTCCTTGATGCCGTTGGGATGATCGTGGAACAGTTCGTCGTCGGGGATGGTCTCACCCTTGACGGGATAAGGATAGAAATAGTCGTCCATGTGCAGACCGTCGACATCATAGCGGGCGACGATGTCCTTGACTACCTGACAGATATAGTCACGATTCTCGGGAATGCCGGGGTTCAGGATAAACTGTCCGTCGTAGGCAAAGCAGCTCATGGGCTTGAGGGCTGCGATGTGGTTGGCTGCCAGCTGGCGCGTTCCCTTGGTCTTGGCGCGGTAGGGATTGATCCATGCATGCAGTTCCATGCCCCGCTTGTGACACTCGTCAATCATCCATTGGAGCGGATCCCAATAGGGTTTGGGAGCCACACCCTGCTGTCCGGTGAGGAAACGGCTCCAGGGCTCCAGCTTACTCTCGTAGAGGGCGTCGCACTCAGGACGCACCTGGAAGATGATGACGTTCACGCCGTCTTTCTGCAACTCGTCGAGCTGATAGGTCAGGGTACTCTGCATCTTCTGTTTGCCCAGTCCCTGAAACTGTCCGTTGACACATTGTATCCAGGCACCACGCATCTCACGTTTCTGAGCGTCTGCCACGATGGCCATCATACAGGCCATGATCAATAATAAGATCTTCTTCATATCGTTAATTAAACAAATTCAATTTCTGTTTCCTGGCCTCTTCAAGTGAAGACAGCTTCTCCTGCGACTGGCGGTAATCGTCGCGCAGCTGACTGTACTTTCGGGTCAGTTCTTCTTCCACTTGCAGGCCGTCGCTCATGAGCCGTGAAGCCACGAGGGCATTCTGCGAGGCATCTTTCATCCAGACCACCGGACCGCCATAGACAGGCGCTATCTTCAGGGCCACATGGAGCTCACTCGTCGTGGCACCACCGATCATGATGGGAATATCCATACCGGCACGCTGCAGTTCCTTGGCCACATTAACCATCTCCTCCAAACTGGGTGTGATCAGACCACTGAGTCCAATCATGTCCACATGTTCTTCCTGCGCCTTACGAACAATCTGTTCGGCTGGCACCATAACCCCCATGT
>JAEETC010000058.1 GCA_016286585.1 Prevotella sp.
TTCCGCAACAACGGCTACTATTACTACAACAGCAACTACGCCTCCTACCTCGCCGACACTATCAACGTGGCAGGAAAGTCACAACTGCGTTTCCAAATGGCCGACGGACTGCCGTCGGAGGCCCTCAGGAAATGGTATATCGGCAACATTGCCATACAATTCCGTAAAAGGATGCGAGAACAACTCGCCGACAGTGTACAGCGTCGTCACCTGACCATCCGCTTCAACGGCAAGAAGCCTCCCATCCGTCCGAACACCATATTGAAAGACCTCCGCTTGCGTCCTCGTCAGGAATTCAGCTACGACAACTATATAGAATCAGCCAACAAGATCAACGCAACAGGAGTCTTCTCTTCTACTGAATTCCTGTTCACCCCCCGTCAGGATACTGACACGCTTGACCTCCTGCTGAACTGCGTGTTTGAGAAGCCCTACGACTTCTATATTGAGGCCAACGCCATTGGACGAACTAGTGGTCGCTATGGTCCTGAGATGAAGATCGGTTTCACGCGCCGGAACCTTTTTCATGGCGGTGAGAAGCTCGACATCAACCTCCACGGCTCCTACGAGTGGCAGCACGGCGGAGGTGAGAACTCTGCCACCTACCAATATGGTGCCGATGCTTCCATCGAGTTCCCACGTATCATTGCGCCCTTCTACAACAGCGACCGTGTGCGTCGCGACAAGAACGGCCGTCGCATACGCCGTCGCAGGCCATACGCCGCACCTACCACCCTGGCGAAGTTGTCGTTCGACATCGTACAGCGTCCAGACTACTACCGTATGCATGTGGCCAGCGGCGAGTGGACCTACCGTTGGCAGCCCACAGCCAGCAGCCGCCATGAATTCTCGCCCCTGACGGTGAAATACCAATTCAAGAATACCACCACTGAGAAATACGACTCCGTGATAAAAAACAACTTGTATATCAGTGCGTCGATGATGGACTACCTCATCCCCAAGATGCGCTACACATACACCTACACCAGCCCTGCCACCCTGCGCAACCCCATTCGCTGGGAGACGACCTTAGAGGAGAGCGGAGCCGTCACGTCGCTCATCGACCTCGTCCGTGGTAACACATTCAGCGAGAAGTATAAGACTTTCTTCAAAGCCCCCTATACGCAGTTCCTTAAGGTGGAGACCGACCTTACGAAGACCTGGTCGTTAGGTCTTGTATCGAAACTTGTGGGCCACCTCAATACCGGTATCATCTATAATTACGGCAACTGCGACGATGCCCCGTTCACAGAACTATTCTATGTAGGCGGTGCCAACAGCATCAGGGCCTTCCTCATGCGCGACATCGGTCCTGGCCGACTGCTGGACTTCGGAGGCAACCGACAGGCCTCATACGTTTTGCGCAACGGTGACTTCAAGCTGGTGGCAAATTTAGAATATCGTACCCCATTGTTCGGAAACCTCGAAGGCGCACTCTTCCTCGATGCAGGTAACGTGTGGCGCCTGGGATTTTCCAATCTCATCGACAGATCTGATTACGACTCTGAAGATGAGTATGAAACAGCCCTGGCAGCCTATAAACAGATGGACTTCAAAGCCTCTGAGTTCTTCAACGACATTGCCCTCGGCACTGGTATCGGACTGCGCTACAACTTAGGATTCCTCGTGGTGCGCTTCGACTGGGGTCTGGCCCTCCACTCCCCATACGACACAGGAAAGTCTGGTTACTTCAACATCCGTCGCTTCAAGGATTCCCACACCCTCCATTTTGCCATCGGCTATCCGTTCTAGACATAATATCTACTTAGACATAGCATGTTTTTAATTGTTATTATGCTACTATGTCTTTAAAATTACTCTGTCTCTAATTGTTATTATGTCTAAAAAAGTTCTTCTGTCTAAGAAAAAAGTTGTACCTTTGCACGCAAATTCAAATATAACTCAAAATAACGACATTATGAAACCAACGCTTTTTCTGCTTGCAGCAGGTATGGGTAGCCGTTATGGCGGCCTGAAGCAGCTCGACGGTCTGGGGCCTAACGGCGAGACCATCATGGACTATAGTATCTACGATGCCATCCAGGCCGGATTCGGCAAGATTGTATGGGTCATCCGCAAAGATTTCGAGGAACAGTTCCGTACACAGATCCTCGCCAAGTACGAGGGTCACATACCCTGCGAACTCTGTTTCCAGGGCCTTGACGCCCTACCCGAGGGCTTCACCGTACCAGAAGGCCGTCAGAAGCCTTGGGGTACAAACCACGCTGTACTCATGGGTAAGGATGTCATCAAGGAACCATTCTGTGTCATCAACTGTGACGACTTCTACAACCGCGATGCCTTTATGGTCATTGGGAAATTCCTGGCTAATCTGCCTGAAGGAGCCAAGAACCAGTATGCGATGGTGGGTTTCCGCGTAGGCAACACACTCTCGGAGAACGGCACTGTAGCTCGTGGTATCTGCTCAAAGAACGATCAAGGACATCTCACGACCGTTGTAGAGCGCACCGAGATTGTCCGCTGTGCTGCAGACGGCTCAAATGCTGGTGCTGTCACAGAGCCTATCCGTTATAAGGACGAAGAGGGCAAGTGGGTGATCGTTGACGACAACACACCCGTGT
The DNA here is from genome assembly GCA_016286585.1 of Prevotella sp. Taxonomy (GTDB): domain Bacteria; phylum Bacteroidota; class Bacteroidia; order Bacteroidales; family Bacteroidaceae; genus Prevotella. Next base: position 2,583 of record JAEETC010000058.1, read on the forward strand.
CCATGAATATGTGGGGATTCACACCCGACTACTTCGACTATTCTGAAGAAGAGTTCAAGGTATTCCTCAGTGACCCGAAGAACATGGAGAACCTGAAGGCTGAGTTCTTTATTCCCCTGATGGTAAATAAGTTGATTACCAATGGCACTGCTACAGTCGAGGTTCTCGATACCACCAGCAAGTGGTTTGGTGTGACCTATGCTGCCGACCGTGAGTCGACCGTTGCCCGCATCCAGAAACTCGTTGATGAGGGAATATATCCAAACAAACTCTTCTAAATGAATATCGACATTCTCAATGATAGTCAGCTGGCCCAGTTGGACCAGCTGATTTCTGATGCACAGAACATCATTGTTACCTGTCACAAGAGTCCCGACGGCGATGCTATCGGCTCCTGCCTTGGTTGGGCGGAGTACCTGCGGTCGCGCGGCAAAGAGCCTACAGTCATCGTACCCGACCAGTTTCCCGACTTTCTGTTGTGGATGCCTAACACGGAGAAGATAGTCCGCTACGACAAACACCGCGAGAAATGCGACATGCTCTTCAAGATAGCCGACCTTGTGTTCTGTCTCGACTTCAATACGCCAAGTCGTGTCAATGAGATGGAGCAGGCCCTCGTTGGTTCCCCGGCTCCGAAAGTACTCATCGACCACCACCTTGACCCCGATGTGCCTGCCGTGCTCACCGTCTCCCACCCCGAGGCCTGCAGCACCAGCGAACTTATCTTCCGCATCGTGTGGCAACTGGACGGTTTCAAGGATCTTTCCCGACAATTCGCCATCCCAGTCTATTGTGGCATGATGACAGACACGGGAGGATTCTTATACAACAGTAGTCGTCCTGAGATTTACTTCATCATAGGCGAATTGCTCACGAAACACATCGATAAGGACCGTATCTACCGAAACGTCTACCACAACTATTCCGAGGATCGCATCCGCCTGATGGGCTACGTGATGTACGAGAAACTCGTCTATCTGTCCGACTTTCACACAGCCTTCTACACCCTCACGAAAGAGGAACAAAAACGTTTTCACTTCGTTAAGGGAGATGCCGAGGGACTGGTTAATATTCCCCAGCAAATCAAGGGGCTCCGTCTCTCCATCTCGCTGCGAGAGGACTCTGAGAAACCGAATCTGGTTTGGGTATCTCTGCGTTCGGTCGACAACTTCCCCTGTAACAAGATGGCAGCCGAGTTTTTCAACGGCGGTGGTCATCTCAATGCCTCTGGCGGTCATCTCGACATGACCATTGACGAGGCAGTCAAGGTAGTGAGTCAGGCCGTAACAGCATACTCTGACCTACTAAAATAGTTAAAAAACAACAAGGTATGAAAAATTGTTCAATGTTCAATGTTCAATATTCATGGTTTTTCGTACCTTTGCAGACGATATGAAGAAAATAGTTTTGATCATCATAGCAGCCGTTGCGCTCTTGGCCAGCTGCAATGACTATGAGACATACGGCGACAAGAAAGAGAAGGAGCGTAATGCTATCTCGAAGTTTATTGCCGACTCTGCCTTCACCATCATCTCTGAAGAGCAGTTTGTGAAGAATGGCAACAAGACTGACCTTTCGCGCCGTGAGTTTGTTAAGCTCGACAAGAGCGGTGTCTATATGCAGATTGTCCGTGAGGGTTGTGGCGACATGATTAAAGACGGTGAGAGTCTCACCATTGATTGTCGTTTCACAGAATTCGACATTCTCAACGACACCTCGACGATTTACAACACCACCGTAGCTTATGCTTCCATGCCTGATCGTATGGCTGTCACCCGCACCTCAGGCACATACACCGCCAGTTTTATCAGCGGGCTCATGACGAATGTCTATAGCACCTCCGTGCCCGCAGGTTGGCTCGTACCATTTTCGTACATAAAGGTAGGACGCCCGCAATCGATGACTGAGGAGTGTGCAAAAGTACGTCTCATCGTACCGCACACGCAGGGACATGCCTATGCATCTTCCAATGTATGTCCCTATTTTTATACCATCACTTTCCAGCGCGAATTATAAATTAACCACAATATGACACTTATTAAATCCATTTCAGGTATCCGCGGTACAATTGGCGGACATACTGGAGACACCCTCAATCCTTTAGACATTGTCAAGTTCACCACGGCTTATGCCACTTTCATCTCAAAAAGGTCTGGAACATCCGGAAAGATCGTGGTTGGCCGCGACGGCCGCATCTCTGGCCTGATGGTGCGCAACGTGGTCGTTGGAACGCTCATGGGCATGGGTTATGACGTTCTTGACATCGGTTATGCCACCACACCAACCACAGAACTGGCCGTACGCATGGCCGAGGCTGATGGCGGCATCATTATCACAGCTTCGCATAACCCACGCCAGTGGAATGCCTTGAAGCTGCTCAACAGTGAAGGGGAGTTCCTGACTGCCGCTGACGGCGCAGAGGTGCTCCGCATCGCAGAAGCTGAAGATTTCGATTATGCCGAGGTAGACCGTCTGGGCAGTTGTACCCTCGATGACACGTTTAACCGTCGCCATATCGATGCAGTGTTGGCATTGAAACTTGTAGATGTCGATGCAATCCGCAAACGTCATTTCCGTGTCTGTGTCGACACCATCAACAGCGTGGGTGGCATCATTCTGCCAGAGTTGTTTCAGACCCTCGGCGTAGACTACGAAATACTGAACGGTGAGTGTACAGGCGATTTCGCCCACAACCCCGAGCCGCTGGAGAAAAACCTGCATGGCATCATGGATCGTATGAAAAACGGGAACTTCGACCTTGGCATCGTTGTAGACCCTGATGTGGACCGGCTGGCCTTCATCAGCGAGGATGGCACGATGTTCGGTGAGGAATATACGCTGGTCAGCGTTGCTGACTACGTGCTGAGCCACACCGTTGGAAATACGGTCAGCAATCTTAGCAGTACACGTGCTTTACGCGATGTAACAGAGAAACACGGCGGCCAATACACAGCCGCTGCCGTCGGCGAGGTCAACGTCACCACAAAGATGAAAGAAGTGGGTGCCGTTATTGGCGGTGAAGGCAATGGTGGAGTCATCTATCCCGAGAGCCACTACGGTCGTGACGCCCTTGTGGGCATCGCCCTCTTCCTCTCCAGTCTCGCCCAGAAGGGCTGCACCGTCAGCGAACTGCGCCGTACCTTCCCAGACTACCAGATTGCGAAGAACCGCATAGATCTCACTCCTGAGACCGATGTAGATGCCATCCTGGTGCGTGTCAAGGAACTTTTCGCCAAGGACAACTCCGCCACTGTCAACGACATCGACGGTGTGAAGATCGACTTCCCTGACCGTTGGGTACATCTGCGCAAATCGAACACAGAACCCATCATCCGCGTCTATAGCGAAGCCAAGACCATCGAGCAGGCTGACGACCTTGGTAAGCAGCTCATGCAGGTAGTTTACGACATGCAATAACGGCCCCATATCATGAACATCAGATACTTCATCATCTTCGCACTATTAGTCTTTGGCACGAAGGTTGGCGCACAAGACAAGCTCTACAGCGACGAGTTTCCCATCAGCGACGTAACGTTGTTAGACGGACCTCTAAAGAAGGCTCGCGACTTGAACATCAAGACGCTGTTGCAATATGACTGCGACCGTCTGTTGGCACCTTACCGTAAAGAGGCAGGACTCACGCCGAAGGCCAAGACCTACCCCAACTGGGACGGACTGGACGGCCATGTAGGTGGTCACTACCTGACGGCCATGGCCATGAACGCTGCCACAGGCAACGATGACTGTCGGCAGCGGATGGAGTATATGATCAGTGAGTTGCAGCTCTGCGCAGATGCCAATGCCCAAAACCATGCTGAATGGGGAAAAGGTTACGTTGGCGGAATGCCTAACAGCGAACGCATCTGGAGCACCTTCAAAAAGGGTGACTTCAGTGTTTATTTCAGTTCGTGGGCACCGTTCTACAATCTGCATAAAATGTATGCGGGATTGCGCGATGCGTGGGTTTATTGTGGCAATGAGCAAGCAAAGACGCTCTTCCTCGGCTTCTGCGACTGGGCCATCGACCTGACGGCAGGCCTCAACAACGAGCAGATGGAGAATATGTTAGGCAACGAGCATGGTGGCATGAACGAAGTGCTGGCCGATGCTTACGCCATGACTCAAGAGCCCAAATACCTACAGGTTGCCATGCGGTTCTCTCACCGTAAACTACTCACTCCGATGTCACAGCGGCAAGATTGTCTTGACAACATGCATGCTAACACACAGGTGCCGAAGGTTGTGGGTTTCGAGCGCATCAGCGAACTCGCAAACCTTTCTCACTACCATGAAGCAGCAAACTTCTTTTGGGATATCGTGACAGGAGAACGGTCACTCGCTTTTGGCGGAAACTCACGTCGTGAGCACTTCCCCAGCAAGGAAGCCTGTATGGACTTCATCAACGACATCGACGGTCCGGAGACTTGTAACACCAACAACATGCTCAAGCTCACCGAGGATATGCATCGACGTAATCCCGAGGCTCGTTATGCCGACTACTACGAGTTGGCTACGTTCAACCACATCCTTTCCTCACAACATCCAGAGCACGGTGGATACGTCTATTTCACCCCTGCACGTCCACGCCACTACCGCAACTACTCAGCCCCCAACGAGGCTATGTGGTGCTGTGTGGGCACAGGTATGGAAAATCATAGTAAATACGGACAATTCATCTATACCCACGTGGGAAATGCCCTCTACGTGAACCTCTTTGTAGCTTCTGAACTGAACTGGCGTGAGAAAGGTCTCACCCTGCATCAAGAAACCGAATTCCCTTATGCAGAAACGAGTCGCATCACCATTACCAATGGAAAAGGCCAATTCCCGATTCTTGTGCGCTATCCAGGGTGGGTGAAGCCAGGATCCTTCTCTGTGAAGGTGAATGGACAGGACGTCGAAATCATCACGGGACCATCCAGCTACGTCACCATCGAACGCAAGTGGAAAAAGGGCGACGTCATTGACATCACCTTCCCGATGTACAACAGCGTGAAGTATCTGCCCAACGTACCACAGTACATCGCCCTTATGCATGGTCCCATTCTGCTCGGTATGAAGACGGGTACCGAAGATCTGGCGCACCTCGTGGCCGACGACAGCCGCTTCGGACAATATGCCAGCGGCAAGAAACTGCCTATCAACGAGGCCCCCATCCTCATTAACGACAACATCGATGCGATTGCAGAACAGCTGACGACAATCGATTCACGACCATTACACTTTATGCTGGAGACGAAAGTCGTTAATGGTGATACCAACAAGGCTTATGAACTTCAACCATTCTTCGAAATCCACGACAGCCGTTATATGATCTACTGGCTTGCCCTTTCGGAACAAAGCTACAAAGGTTATCTTGACGGTCTTGCCAAGGCAGAGCAAGAGCGACAAGCCTTGGAGGCGCGCACCGTTGACAAAGTGCAACCCGGTGAGCAGCAGCCTGAGACAGACCATCAGATGGAAACGGATCAGTCGCAGGTGGGAAACTCCAACGATGTATTCTATCGTGATGCCAGAGACGGACATTACTTCAGCTATCTGATGCAGACCGGAGGACAGACTGACCTCAGCCTGCGGCTCAAGTATTGGGGTGTGGGTGAGTGGAAAACTCATGAGTTTGACATCCTCATCGACGACGTACTGGTGAAGGAGATCAACAATACTGGCAAGTACCGCATTTCTGAGTTCAAGTACGAGACCTATCCTGTGCCTGCCGACCTGTTGAAAGGCAAGCAGCAGGTACGTGTGAAGTTCGTTGCCAAACCCCGAAGACAAATCGGAGAGATTTACGAAGTAAGACTTGTAAAGAACTAAGCAGCCTCTGAACTGCTTGATTTCCCCATGCACCTATGATGAAGAAAAGAGTTGTTTTAGAGTTGTTTTGCATGGCACTGCTATTATTATGTTCATGCCATCAAAAAGGCCAGGCAGTGTCTGGCGATACGACAAGTGCTGACAGTCTTCTGTGTCCAAGATATGCTACTGGCTATCAGGTAAAGAGCCAGAATGGCATGCGACTGGTGGACGTTGGGAAAGACTATCACTTTGCGTTAGTAACGTCAGATGAGCAGCATGTTCCTGATGGCTACACGAAGGTGCGCGTACCTATTAAAAACACCATCTGCATGACTTCGCTGCAACTGTCGAACTTCACGATCCTCGATGCCCATGACGTAGTGAAGGGATTGACGGGAACGAAGAACCTATTCAATGAGGATATCCTTCGACGAGTGAAGGACGGCCGCATCGTGAAGATCGGTATGGAGGGAAACTTCGATACGGAGATGGTGCTGGCAGCCAATCCGCAGGTGATCTTCATCTCGCCCTCGAAGCGTGGCGGCTATGATGCCATCAAGGAGACTGGCATTACATTGGTGCCCCATCTAGGCTATCAGGAACTTGATCCACTGGGTCAGGCTGAATGGATCAAGTTCGTGGGAATGTTCATAAGTAAGGAGCAAGAGGCCAATGAGGTATTTGCCGGCATCGAGAGTCGCTATAACACCCTTAAGGAGAAAGCTGCTACTGCGACTACACGTCCCACAGTGCTGAGCGGCGAGATGCACTATGGTAACTGGCATGCTGTGGGCGGCAAGAACTATCTGGCTCAGATATTCCGCGATGCTGGAGCAGACTACGTGATTAACGATGAGGAGACGAGTGGCGAGAATCTGGAGTTTGAGAAGATGTACTCGCTGGCCGCCAATGCCGACTACTGGCGCATCCTGAACAGTTTTCCAGGCGAGTTCTCGTATGAGGCGCTGAAGGCCTCGGAGCCTCGCAACGAACTGTTCAAGGCGTTCAAGGAGCGGAAGGTGATCTACTGCAACATGAAGCAGACGCCTTATTACGAGATCTCTCCCGTACAGCCCGATGTGTTGTTAAAGGACTTTGTAGCCATTTTCCACCCAGAACTCATTGAACCTGACTACGAACCCAAATACTACAAACTGTTGAAGTAAAGTGAAAGTCTCTAAGTTCATCATATTACTGGCAGCCATCGTTGTGCTTTTGGTAGCCAACTTGCTCATTGGTTCCGTTAGGATTCCTATGGCAGAGGTCTGTCGCATTCTGATGGGCGAAGATAGGAACGAAATCTGGACAAACATCATCTTCAGCAGTCGACTGCCACAGGCCTTGACGGCTATTATGGCTGGTGCAGGTTTGGCAGTCAGCGGATTGCAGATGCAGACGGTATTCCGCAATCCTCTGGCAGGCCCTTCGGTATTGGGTATCTCGAATGGTTCTGCCCTTGGCGTGGCCTTCGTGGTGCTGCTGTCTGGAAGATTAGGCGGTGTGGCTTTGAGTCGATTGGGATATCTTGGTGATGCGGCGATGAGTGTGGCGGCTATCGTTGGTGCTTTGGCGGTGATGATGCTGATTGTGTGGATCTCGCAGAAGGTGAAGGGTAACGTCACCTTATTAATAATTGGTGTGATGATCGGCTATCTGGCCAATGCCATCATCGGCGTGCTGAAGTTCCTGTCGCCAGAGGAGGATGTAAAGGCTTTCGTGGTATGGGGACTGGGATCGTTCTCTCGTGTCTCTGGCGATGAGATGGTGCTGTTCATCGTACTGATGTGCATCCTGCTGCCAATGGCCTATTTATTGGTGAAGCCGATGAACCTTCTTTTGTTAGGCGACCGTTATGCAGCCAACCTCGGCTTGAACATCCGTCACAGTCGTATGCTGGTCATCGTCTCCAGCGGTGTTCTTGTGGCCATCGTCACAGCCTATTGCGGTCCTATTATGTTCATTGGTTTGGCGGTTCCCCATCTGGCGCGTGCCATCTTCCGCACTTCCGATCATCGCATCCTGATGCCTGCCACAACCCTGTGTGGTGCAGCTTTAGCGCTGCTTTGCAATCTCATCGCCCGTATGCCTGGCTTTGAGGGCGCCCTACCTGTCAACAGCGTCACAGCCCTCGTGGGAGCTCCCGTCATTGCAATGGTTCTCTTCCGAAGGAGGAAAGATGAAGTAGGAGAATAATTACAAAATATTCATGACATCCCGCAGGCTGTCCATAACGAAGGTGACGGTATTCGGGATGTCTGTTTTTTCGATGTTCCAACGATTGACGAGCATCGCATCGAGGCCTGCGTTGAGGGCTCCAAGGACATCCGTCTGAAGGTTGTCGCCAATCATCAGGGTCGTTTCTTTGTTGGCGCCTGAGACTTTGAGGGCATAGTCAAAGTAGAGGGGCGAGGGCTTGTTGACACCAGCATCTTCGCTGAGGATGATGGTGTCGAAATAATCACGGAGTCTACAGGCGGCCAGTTTCTTATATTGCACCTCGTGGAAGCCGTTGCTCGTCATGTGCATCCGATAGCCTTTCTGTTTCAGATAGTCCATCAACTCGTGAGCGCCATCCACCACCCCAGGCTTAGAAGAACAGAAGTCGAGGAACCTGTCGCTCATCTCCAAACACAATTCTCTCGTAACTTCAAGTCCCTTGCCCACACTCAGAGGCCGACGGAAACGCTCCACAATAAGGAACGGACGGTCAACCTCTCCCTTCGAATAGCGTGACCACAGGTCGATATTCGCAGACCAATAGGCATCGTAGAACGTCTGGGGATTGTCGAAATAACGATCAAGATGAAATGCTTCATAGGTCTCCTGCAAGGCAATGACCGCATTGCCGTAAGTATCATAGAGGGTATCGTCGAAATCAATAAATAAGTCTTTGTAGCGCATATCAATTCGTATAATTCGTTTAATTCGTTGTCGAGAAAATCTTTCCGTTGTCGTCAATAAGCAGAATAGTGAGAGAGCCATCAGGGAGTAGAGGATTGCAATAGTCTGTACAATGGCGGATAACGGTATGGGCAAAGTCATCAAGTTGCGTTGAAGGTATGCGCTCCCATAGTTCTCTGGCCAGTGTGATGTCGCTGATATCTATTGTAATGCCTGATTCCTGGAGCATCTGCTGAATAAAGTCGAGATCCATCGTGGTCTTACGGCTGTGGGTGTCGAGATGGCCCGCAGCGAGTTTGACGGCCTTGCCCAGCATCACACCCAAGGTAACGTTCTCAAGATGAAGTTCGTGAGCCATCTTCAACGTCTCGCCGATATAGTTGCCGTATTCCACAAACGCCTGTCTGGGCAGGTCTGGATAGAGAGCTTTCACAAAACGTTCACTCTTGCCGCCACTATTAATTACCACACGGTCCGAACCAGAGGCCTTTGCTACAGTCATACATTTACGGATACTATCGATGAATGCCTCCTCAGAAAATGGCTTCACGATGCCAGAGACACCTATGATCGATATACCGCCTTCGATACCCAGACGAGGATTGAAAGTACGACGGGCAATCTCTGCACCTTGAGGGACACTGATGGTCACAGTCAAAGGTACACCAAATGATTCCAGATTCTTTCTAATCATCTCACGAGGCGCCTTGTTGATGGCAGCCTCTCCTGGGGGATAGTCGAAACCTGGAAGTGTAAAGCGGCCTACGCCCTCGCCTCCCATGACCTCAAAGCTGTCAGACGGTTTGACACTCGCCCTCACCTCGATGCCATTCGTCACATCAGGATCATCGCCAGCCTCCTTGATGCAATAGGCATACCCTTTGCCATAGCCAACAGGAACATAGATCGTCTCACCATCAGGCAGTACGACTGGAACCTCGTTAAGCTGCTCATCATATAGTAACTGTCTTGTGGCAGCTATCGACGCTGCTGTAGCACAAGTACCTGTTGTCAGTCCACTATGCATGGGGAAGAATTCTGGCAACAGTTTTTCCACAGCTCGCCGCAGTCCGTAAGGACCATTGACCATCAAGCAATCACCATTGAACATGGGCCACTGAGGCCGTTTGAGCACAATGATACGCATGCCTTTCTCTTTGGCCTCAGCTACTTTTTCAACAAAGCCACCAGAGACACCACTCTCCTTCATGAGCACAGCATCAGCACTGGCAGTCTGAGGATAAAAGCACAACTGCTCGTCTGTTGCCCCCTGTTCGTGAGCCAGCAGGATACTACTCTCGCGATTCAGGATCCGATAGATGACCTTTATACCCTGCATTTCCAAAAACTTGAGCTTACTGATGCTCTGTACACCTGTCGTTGCCAATAATGTGGTATGAGGAGAAATGTATGAGGTAAGCTCGTTGTAGTCATCAATCCACACTATGTCACTCTCGCGAGGCGGATAAATACGTTCGTAGCGCACAACAGGTATCTGCAACGATTCTGCCACTTTGGCTATCGTCGCATGCAGCTGTGAGGCAAACGGATGGGCAGCATCAACCATCAAGCGGATGGAGTGTTCCAGACAGAACGCATACATCGCCTCCTCGTCCATCGCACCATCAATGCGTTGTCCATTATGCAGTGTCAGTTCTTGTTCGCTAGTCTTCGTGCTATAGAAATAGACTGACCCTGCCTCTTCTAACACCTCTGCAGCTCTGCGCCCTTCTGTTGTTCCTCCAAATACCAGTATCATTGCAACGGTCATTATAATTAAGATCCAAGGTGACTCCTGAGTTCAGCCAACAGATCATCATGCTTCATAGTGAGATAGTTGGTAAGGATACCATCGATATAGTTCTTGAAGAAACGTCCTCTGTTCTGATTGTCATCTTTGTAGACGGGATAGATGAACTGACGGCCTTTAGTTATGTATCCTTCTTTAAACTCGGCGATCTCGTTCCATCCTAATGTTGTGTAGCCGCCGTATGGTGTAAAGATCTTCAGTTCGACATCTGTGACAATGACGGCTGGGCGGTGGCACAGGCATAGGTCATAATATCTCATGAAATAGAAATATAGGGCATTCAATGGCATAGGAAGCGTGATGATAGCCAGCGTTACCAATAAATACCACAACCAATCTTCAGCTTGTATTGTAGTGTGAAAGAACGATGGACTAATTGCAATCGCTATAACAACTATACTCAGAGTGATTGCCGAGAGATAAACTGCGGCATCGAGCAATGCATTTAACGGATGTTTGTTTTCGTAGATGTAAATCATTACCGTAGAATTGTTCTGTTGGTCTTTAATATTTTTGATATACCTCCTTTTTTGTGCAAAAGTAAGCATTTTCCTGCTTAACAACAAAGATAATTCAAAAAAAATTGTACCTTTGCTTAGGAAATCGGAGGGTTCGATTGTATTAAGAGAAAAGACTGTAAGAAACAGATGATTGACAAGCGAGAATTCGAAACGGTTTTCAGACGTCATTACAACGGAATGTTCCGACTGGCCATGCGCATGCTGGGTGATGACGCAGAAAGCAAGGATGTGGTGAGCGATGTGTTTGCCCATCTGCTTCACAGCAGCACTGACCTCAGAGCAGAAACACTTCAGGCCTTCCTGTTAACGAACGTCCGCAATCGCTGCATCAATCTGCTGGTGCACAGGCAGAAAGAACAACAGATGCAGAAGGCCGTAGTAGTGGAGATGATCACGCCTGAACAGACTGCAGAACAAGAACAGCTGCAGATGCTTCACCACTACATCGACTCCCAGCTGCCTAAACTCTCACAACAGATACTCCGTTTGCGCTACCAGCAAGGACTGAAATATCGTGAGATAGCCGATGTGCTACAGGTCAGCGAGGTCACCGTTCATAACCATCTGTCGCAGTCGCTTAAACAATTAAAGGACCATTTTAAATCATTAGGTTATGGAATCAAATGACAAATTGGAACAGCTACTCAGGCAGATGTATGCCAAGGAATCCCTCCACGAAGAGGACATAGACACAAAGGATATCATCGACGAGGAGTGGACGAAGTTCGAGGCAGAACACTTTGGGGATGAGAGGTCAGAGGTGAGAGGTCAGAGATTACCTTTCCACAAGATTGCAGCGATGTTTGTTGGCTTGCTGATGCTCTCTGGTATCGCCTATGCCGCTTTCCACATCGCGCAGAGCAACTCGCAAAAGCCACAGGAAGAGCAGACCGTAGCGAACTCTCAACTTTCAACCGTCAACTCTCAACTTGCAGAGCAGGACAGTACGTTACACAAGCCCATCGTCTACGAAAATGTCGAACTGACAACCATCCTGGATGACATTGCAACTTTCTACCAGATGGAACCCGTCTATAAGAATGAGGCCACGAAACACATTCGACTCTACTTTACATGGGACAAGAAGCGAACCGTAGACGACATCATCGATACGTTCAACAAGTTCGAACGCATCAGCATAACTCGATACGACAAGATATTGATAGTAGAATAACCCCAAGCCACAACCATTATGAAACAATATATATTCACAGCCTTGTTCTGTGCACTGACATTGTGTGCCCAGGCACAGCGGATAACCAGACAATATCAGAACGAGTCTTTATCCAAGGTGCTCGAAGACCTGAATACCGCCACCAACGACAAGACCATCTACTTTATCTACGATGAACTGGAGGACTTCACCGTGACCAGCCAATTCAAAAACCTGCCTATCGACGAGGCCGTTCGTGAAGTCATCGGCTTCTATCCGATGAAAGTAACCTATGACCACGATAATATCTTCATAGAGTGTACACAGAAAGAGGACACAAAGGTTATCGGACGTATCGTGGACGAAAGCGGGAAACCCATAGAATTTGCCAATATCTCATTACACAATGATGGTTTTGTCAATGGTGGCGTAAGCAATGAGAATGGCGACTTCGTGATTCCATGCAAGGCCCAGCGCATCACGTTAAAGGTGTCGTATATCGGCTATAAGACCATTACCAGAGACATCGGTGTGGGCAACATCGGTACCATCACCCTCCAGCCTGAGACCTATATGGTGAAAGGCGTTGAGATCAAGGGTGAGATTCCGCAATATAAGCCGACTACGGGTGGTATGACCGTCGATGTGCAACACTCGCTGCTCCACGACATTGGCAATGCCGACGACCTGCTGTCGATGATTCCCATGGTTCAGGGCCGTGACGGAAAGTTCGAGGTACTGGCCAAAGGCGAACCAGAGATTTATATCAATAATAAGAAGGTACGCGATAAGAGCGAACTGAAACAACTGAAGTCTGTCGACATCAAGAGCGTCGATGTGATCACGGCTCCTGGAGCGAAATACAATGCCGAAGTGAATGCCGTCATCCGCATCAAGACGCTGAAGCCACAGGGCGACGGATTCAGTCTGATGGCGACCAGTGATACGCGGAAGAACAACAAGTGGAACAACTATAGCGATCTGACTTTGAAATATCGCACAGGCGGACTGGAGGCCTTTGCCAACGTGGCTCTCGACAACGGCCATTACAGCAACGACCAAGACATCGACCAGGAACTGCACATCAGCAAGGATCTGTTTAATGTCCATGCGGAACTACCGGTTAGGAGTACCTGGACACAGTTGCAGTACAAAGCCGGTCTGAGTTACGACTTCAATGCCGACCACTCCATCGGACTGAGTTTCTCGTCGCAGAAGAACCTCTATAACCGTTTCTCGTCGGATATGACGCAGCAGTATCTGAAAAACGGGACATTCGACGGCAACGTTCGTCTGTTAACGGATATCCGCGAAGAAGACAAACCCGTCTGGGAAATGAACACCTATTATGTAGGCAAGGTTGGGAAGTTGGGCATCGACCTGAACGCCACCGTGCTGCGACGCGAATCGGAGGATAATAACAACCAACAGGAACTGAGCGAAGAACTCGGCAACCGCACCATCACCACCCTGACGAAAGATAAGAACACGATGGTTGCCGGTAAACTGGTGCTGGATTATCCCGTCTGGAAGGGTGTGCTGAGCGGTGGGTCGGAGGTGACGAGCACAGAGAGCCAAGGTCACAACCTGAACCAGGAGAACATCATTCCAGAGTCCGACACTGAGATGAAGGAAAAGAACATTGCCGGCTTTGCCGAATACGAAGTGCAATTGGGCCAGTGGCACATGAATGCAGGTCTGCGCTTTGAGCACGTGTCAGCCGATTACACCTCGTTTGGCATCAGGCAGGAGGAGCCCAGCCGCACCTACAACGACTGGTTCCCCAACCTCTCAGCCGCCTGGCAGAAGGGCAAATGGGGCGCTCAATTGAGTTACAGCAAGCGCATCACACGTCCGCCATACAATATGTTGACTTCGATGGTCGTGTACGACAGCCGTATATTATACGAAGGCGGCAACCCGCTGCTGCGCCCCTCGGTACGTCACAGCATCGACTTCAACCTCACCTATTCGTGGCTGACCTTCGTGACAGGCTATACCCGTGAGAACGACTTCTTTACCCACGTTGGCAATATCTATGACGAGGAGAACGAGATTGCCATCTTCCAGCCTGACAACTTCGACCATCAGGATCGTGTCTATGCCACCCTCGTTGCCTCACCCAAACTGGGCTTTTGGCAACCACAAGCCACGCTGCACTACTATCAGCAGATGTTCGATGCCGAGAAATACGGTGCGCCGAAGAAACTGAACAAACCCGAATTCAGTTTCAACCTGAACAGTTGGTTCGTCATCAATCCGACGGCGAAGGCACTATTACAAGTCAACTATACCGGTAGCAACCATTGGGGATTCATGTACAGAGGCTGCAACTTCATGGTAAACGCCCGATTGCAGAAGTCATTCCTTAATGAGCGGTTATCAGCCACCCTGTATGCCAACGACATCTTCCGCACAGCCAAGACAAAAGTCACCACCTACTACGCCATCGGCCAGACGGCTCAGGATTACTATACCTATACGCAATGTGTGGGCCTCACCCTCAGTTACAACTTCAACGCCAGCAATTCGAAGTATCGCGGAACGGGTGCCGGTAACGACGAGAAGAGCCGACTGTAGTCCCTACTATATTTTTGGCATAGCATTAAAAACATCTTCAAGCCTCGCCTTGGCGGAAAAGATGGGTGAAGTACTTGCTGTAAAGCTCTGAGAGCCCTTGACGATTGTCGATGGCCTCGCCCACTACGAGCATCGTGGTCAACGTGAGCTTATTGTCGTGGACAATCTTGGCGAGGTCTTTCAACTTGCCACGATAGATCTTCTGGTCTGGCCATGTGAGATGATAGCAGGCGGCAACGGGAGTGTCCTCTGGATATTCCTGAAGGAGTTCGCGCTGCACATCGTCAACGATGGATGCAGACAGGAAGATACACATGGTGCTCTGACTTCGAGCCAACAGATGTAACTGTTCTTTCTCTGGCATCGGCGTACGGCCTTCACCACG
>JAEETC010000245.1 GCA_016286585.1 Prevotella sp.
CCATCTCGTCATTCGGATGCACCTGGATACTCAGATCCTGCTTCGCATCGATAAACTTCACCAGCAGCGGCAGCTTACCCTGATAGCGCTCGTTCACCGCCTTACCAAGTATCGCCTCTGGGTATTCTTCTATCACCGAGATCAGATCCCGGCCCTTAAACACCCCATTAGACACGATGCTCGTACTCGAAGGCACAGCACTCACCTCCCAACTCTCACCGATAGGCTCTGCCATCTGCGCAAGCCCTTTATAGGCACACAGACGCTCACCACCCCACACCACCGAATGCATGTTCGGCCAAAACAACAACGGATACAGTTGCATATACTCTTATTCTTTTCTGTTCATCCACTCCTTGCGCTCCCTCTCCGACATCTTTTCGATAGCATAGCGCAACATCGTCCGAGGCATCTCGTGCGCATGCTGACGCAGGAACTCCCGAAGCAGATCCATCGACACCCGCTTTCCCATCTCACGCAACATCCAGCCCACAGCCTTTTGCATCAAGTCGTGGGGATGATGCAGATGAATCTCAGCATACCGAAGACACCATGACGGATCACCCTGCTGTGACGTCTTCCATGAGCAGACCATACTCATACGCTGCTTCCACAGGCAGGGACTGGCAGCGAGACCGTCCAACACCCGGATTTTATAGTCTTGGTCTCCCAGGTTGGTAGGTAACAGCAGCCAGTGCCCGAGAATCTTATGTACGGAGAGGTCTACGAGGTCCCAATTATTCGCCTGCTCAGCATATTGCAAGTACATCGTCACGATCTCATCACGCTGACTGATGGCATCAGCGTTGTTCTCCAGCCGTTTGGTAGCCAGTTTCTCGAACTTCGCTACAAGAATCAAAAAACCACAAAGCCTCACCTCATGCCATTTCGACATCAGTAGCTCTGGCACCTCCTCTAATGGGAAGCCCTGCCCTGCCGCCTTCACCACCTCTCGTGTCTGCGGTACTTTCAACCCCAGGAACTCATCACCATAGCCATACTCCCCTGGTGCGGTTTTAAAGAACCCCATCAGAATCTGCCGCTGCTGCTCATTCTGCAGCGACTCCATGTATGTGATGATTTCCCGAGCCATTATTAAATTATACTTCCTTATCAATAATCGTTATTCATTCTTTTAGACATCCGATTGGAACTACTAACACCCCATCCTCTGGACGCTTGTATGCATAGTCACCAACACCTGTCAAAACCATTAAGAAGGAAGGCTTCTTCATCTTAGTAGTATCAATCTTATCTGATAGTGCTTTTAGACTCTCAGCCCCTTCTTTTATTAATTCATACCCTCCGAGCTTTACTTCTATCAGACCGTAAGAACCATTTCGAAGATGAACGACCGCATCGCACTCAAGATTATTCTTGTCCCTGTAGTGGTAGACCTTTCCATCCAACGACTCTGCATAGACACGTAAATCCCTCACTGCAAGAGTTTCAAAGATAAGGCCAAAAGTATTCAAATCATTGATCAAATCGTTAGGTCCCAAACCCAAAGCTGCTGTAGCAATGGATGGATCTATAAAATATCGAGTGTCCGAAGTCCTAATAGCAGTCTTACTCCTTAAGTTAGGATTCCAAGCGATGGAATCTTCAATAACAAAAATCTCCTTAAGTGCCTTAATGTAGCTATACACGGTAGTATCAGACAATAATTCTTCTCCGTTATTCTTAATATCCGCTAATATGGTGCCAGCCGTTGCTTGGCTAGCCTGGTTACGAGCATACGAACGCATAATGCGTTTAGCTAGTTCTTCATCCCTATCTACATCATCCACTCTTTTTATATCAGAACTCACCACTGATTCGTAATAGTCAAATGCTTGCGCCAAAGCGGCTTTCTCACTTTTTCTCAATACTGCCTTTGGCCAGCCTCCACGGCAAGTCAGATAAGCCAGTTGCTCCAAATCTATACGACTTTCACCATCAACAGAGTCCGAATTCTTAAACAACTCACCCAAACTAACCATACCAGTTGAGTCTTCCGACTCCCACAGAGTCATAGTTCTAAGCTTAAGCCGTGAGATTCGCCCAGTACCAGTATGGTGTATCTGTTCTTCCTCTATTATATTTCCCTCATCATCTTTCTTCGGTTTAGGAGGTACGGCAGATCCAGTCAGAATAAACTGTCCGTCATCTTCACGCTTGTCAACCTCATTTCTCACCGCATCCCAAAATTGAGGAGCAATCTGCCATTCATCTATTAGCCTTGGCGTGTCACCTGCCAAAAGCCTTGTAATTTTCGTTCTTGCCAAAGCTAGATTCTGATGTATTGTTTCTGGATCAGACATTGAAAGAACACTACCTGCCTGTTGTTTGGCCAGCGTTGTTTTTCCGCAGTATTTTGGTCCCTCAATCAGAACTGCGCCTGAAGCTTCTAACTTTTCAGCAAGTATCTGGTCTGCAATTCTTTTCTTATATTCCATATTCTTATATTATTTTGGATGCAAAGATACAAAATAAAATTTAAATACCACTATTTTTTGCAATAAATGTGCCAGTTGGCCGAATTTTGACACGACAGTTGGCCGAATTTTGACACGACAGTTGGCCGAATTTTGACACGACAGTTGGCCGAATTTTGACACGACAGTTGGCAGAGTTTCGTTCGGCAGTTTGGCTGAATTAACATTTATTTGGTCGGTAATACCGTTTATGCGAACATTGGTTCGCCCTCATCGTTCTTACATTTTTCGTCAAACATTGCGACGGTAGTAGTTCTTATACCACTCCGCAAACTTCCTCAATCCCTCTCTCAACGTTATCTTGGGTGTAAACCCGAAGTCACGTTCAAGGGCTGTGGCATCAGCATAGGTGGTGGGAACATCACCGGGCTGCATGGGTACGAGCTGCTTGTGAGCCTCGAAGTCAAAGTCTGCGGGAAGGACACCGGCACGAACCAACTCTTCTTGGAGGATATTCACGAAATCCAGTAAGTTCTCTGGCTGGCCACCACCGATATTATAGACTGCATATGGAGGGATAGGCAGGCCGTCTTCACCCTTCTTACGCTCGGGAGCCTTCTGCATCACACGATACACACCCTCTACGATGTCATCAACGTAAGTGAAGTCACGACGGCAGTTGCCGTAGTTGAATATCTGGATAGTCTCGCCCTTCAGCAGTTTATTGGTAAAACCAAAGTATGCCATATCAGGACGACCAGCAGGGCCATACACCGTAAAGAAGCGCAAGCCTGTTGTGGGGATGTCGTACAGCTTCGAATAGCAGTGAGCAAACAGCTCGTTGCTCTTCTTGGTTGCTGCATACAACGACACAGGATTATCCACACGGTCGTCAGTACTGAATGGTACTTTCTTGTTGCCACCATATACGGAACTTGAAGAAGCATATACCAAATGCTCTACAGGGTTGTGACGGCACGCCTCCAGTATGTTATAGAACCCAATCATGTTGCTCATGATATAGGCATCAGGATTGGTGATACTATAACGCACACCAGCCTGAGCAGCCAGATTTACCACCACGTCAAAGTGGTTCTCCTCAAAGAGTTGATCAATAAGCCCCTTATCTGCCAAATCACCTTTAACAAACTTATACTCAATGCCCGCAGGCTTCGCCTTTTCAATCTCGCTCAGCCTATACTCCTTCAGTGAAGGGTCATAGTAGGC
>JAEETC010000246.1 GCA_016286585.1 Prevotella sp.
GAGGACGAGGGGCGTTGCCGCCTGCTCGGCGTAATGGTTGACAGAGAGGGCGAACGGAATGCGGCCTTTGCCGACGTGATGAATACGTACTTCGGCCATGGCGACGTGCCCATCGGTCTTGTGCGCGACGGCATCAAGGAGCCGAAGGTGTGGATTGACTATGCTCACGTGGCTGACACGAAGGATGGCGAGGGGCAGCCGATGTTCCGGCGCACGGTGGCCGACTATTCGTCGTTGCCCGACGGCTGGCAGCTTTACCGTCGTCTGCTGGCCGCCCAGCCCGACCGCTCGGTGAGCATCGTGAGCGTGGGCTTCGTCACCTGTCTGGCACAGTTGCTGACATCCGGGGCCGACGAGTATTCATCGCTCACGGGCGTGGAACTGGTGCGCCGCAAGGTGAAATGTATCTATCTGCAGGGCGGCATGTTCGGCGAGGCCGAGGAGCCCGATTTCAACTTCGCCCAAGGCATCACGTTCGCCAAAACCTTCTTCCAGAACTGGCCGCAGGAGGTTGATATGGTGTTCTCGCCAATGGAGACAGGACAGGACGTGGAATATACGCCCGAGCAGGTCATCGCCGACGTCTCGTGGACCGACGTGCATCCCATCAAACAGGTTTATATGCAGTGCAACTGTAACACCGGCCAGCGTATGTGGGATGTGATGCCCGTCGTACAGGCCGTGGAGGGTGACGCTCTCTTCGCCCTCTCTCAGCACGGAACGGTCAGAATCACCGACCAGGCCGAGACCATTTTTACCCCTTCAGCCACGGGCAACTGCCGCTACCAGCTGCCCGGCACCGAAGTATGGGCAGCACAGATGCTGGAGAAGATACGCAACGCAATAAAATAATTAACATCAAAATCAAGACTACCTTTTACGTTTATGAATAATATATATATTCAGAATTCCTGCTCTTCTGGCTTGTACTGATCGAGTTTGTTGAGACAGTAGGTCCTGAAATCGCGCCAGTGGTAGTATGGGGCACAGTCGGTGGGAATGGGCAGACGGGCTTCCTCCTCGTTGAGCAGCACCTTGAAGAGCACGTCCTGATCCTTCACACCGCTACGGTAGAAGATAAGCTGCAGGTTGGAACCCATAGGGAAGACGCTGGAGCACCACCAGCCTTTTTTCTCAAGTTCGCTGAAGTCGTCGGTCTCAAGATCGAAGCCGTTGATGCCGATGAGACAGACGAGCGGCAGGAGCACCGTCTCGTGGCCATAGCGCAGCTGGGCACCAGGATCGGCGAGTTGGATACAGCTGTCAGCATCGGCGATGATGCGACGCAGCAGATGGCGCTGGCTGTAGGGCTGATGGCCGCCGTTAAGCTTGTAGGCCCCTTGCTGCACATACCAGAGGGCATTGTCGATCTGCCACATGCGGTAGAGCTCATCAGTCTGGAAGATGTCGAGCAGATAGGTATTCTTGTAAAGGTGGGTGTTCAGCTGGAAGAGTCCCATCTTCATCAGGTAGTAATTGAACTGTCCCTCGTCGACCACCTCCTGCACGATATCCGGATTCTTGAAGATGAGCTCCATGAGACGGCTGTTGCCCATGTACTTATTGATATATTCGTTGTAGACTCGGCGGATATTGGGAGTCATCTGCTGGCGGCGGAGCTGGCGGTCCTGGTAGTTCATGAACCACTGGTTGCGCTGAGAGGACTCCTGGGATACCTGCAGGGTGGGCTCTTCCTGAAGCAGCTCCATGAGAGCCGTGCCCATCGACTCAATGCAGCGGGGCACGACGGTGCTGAGGGCCTGTACCCTGGCCTTGGGGTGGAACACCTCGGGGAAGTTAATCACCATACGACGGGCGATGTTGCGGTGCTGCTTACGGCCGTAGCCCGTCAGTTCACCCCAACGTCCCTCGGTGTCATCCATCACGAGCTTCATCTCCTGATACACACGCTTTCCCATGGGTGTCAGCTCGTCGAGACTGTCGGCACGGGCCACCATCTTGAAGGGGATGTCGAACCCGCTGCGGCTGCTGATATAGCGGGAGCCGTGACGACCGTAGTGGGAGAGATAGAAGGGTTTCTTGCCCGCAGGAGCCGGCGTATAGACGGCTTTGATGCTGTCAGGGTAGGTATTGTAGTTACACGAGGCATAGGCGGGATTGGCCTTGATGAGGTCAACGACCGTCTGAGCCGTCAGTCCGTGCGAAAGGCACAGGAACAGCGAGGCAACGAAAAGTTTAACGGGTATTCTCATATCGGTAGAGTTTACGGAGATAATAGTGTTTCACGTCATTCCAATGATAGTAGGGTGCACAGTCTGTGGCAATGGGCAGGCGCGCCTCATGACCGTTGAGCAGCACCTTGACAAGCACGTCGTTGTCGTCAAGATCCCTGCGGTAGTGAACCATGACCACGCTGCCGCCCAAGGGGGCGATGCGGTAGTCGGCCCAGCCGTTCTCCTCGAGGGCATCGAGATTGTCGGTCTCCAAGCCACAGTCATCGAGTTCCATCAGACAGGCCAGCGAGAGTACCACATGCTCATGGGTATAGCGGAGATGGCTGATAGGGGTATAGCGTTTCACCGCACTGTCGCCCATGTGGATCATGTTCCTGAGCACGGCCCGCTGCAGATAGGGCTGATGGCCGCCGTTCATCTCACAGGCGCCGTAGTTGATGTAGTTCCACGCGTTCAGCATTTTCCAGTGACGATGAATCTCACCCGCGTCGAAGATGTCATAGAGGGTGACGGTACCAGCCAGTCCTGTATGCTGGACGGTACCCGCGAGGACGAAGAGCTGACGGCTGAGTTCTGTGGGGTCGATATATCGGATGACATAGTTCTGATCGTTGAAGAGCGACTCCATCAGCCTGCCCTCGACAGCGTTGAGGGCACAGAAGCGACGGTAGTGCGCCAGCGTGAGCGAGTCGACACGCTTGGAGGTCAGCTGCTTGTCCTGAGGATCCATGAAGGAGTTCTCGGTATGGGTGGCCCTGGTGTTGTAGATCAGCGGACGGAGCGAGGCAGACAGCTGTATCATCGCCTCCTGCATGGTCACGATGCAGTGGTTCTTCACGACGCTGCGGCCACTGTAATAGCCCTTGGGATCGAAGGCCTCAGGGAATCGCTCCATCAACTGCCTCATCAGCGCCCGGCTCTGGGCTGCGCCCTTCGCAGTGACTTCTCCAAGACGGTCGTGCGCATCCTGACGCAACAGTTCGAGGCGGCGCTTCACGTCACGGCCCAGGCGCGTCAGCTTGTCGAGACTGTCGGCCCTGGCGAAGACGGCATAGGGTGCCTCGTAGGCGGCGGGGTCGTGGAGATAGTAGGGACTGGGACAGCTGTAGTGGTTGATGTAGAAGGGTTTCTTGCCCTGAGGGGCTGGTGTGTCCTTGAACTTCTTCTCTATCGGAAGGGCATAGTTCAAGCCTGCCGAGCGGTTCACATCGTCTTTCAGGTCCTGCATCAGCGACTGTGCCTGTGCCGTAAGTCCCGTGAGTGCCAGTAGACAGGCGACGATGCATGCTTTCACCAGTTTAAAAAGCTTGTCACTGGGGCGCACCTTCGAAGGGACGGCGATGGAGACACGCGTACCCTGCCGAGCCACCTCCACTGGACCGTCGTCGTCGTGGATCTCGTCGGCAGTGACATATATCACACCAGTGGTAGGCCCTGTGAC
>JAEETC010000247.1 GCA_016286585.1 Prevotella sp.
GACGTGGGCAATGACTGGCAGACCTTCAGCCGCCAGATCACGGCCGGTCTGGGCGTACAGGCAGCCGGCATCCCCTGGTGGACCTATGATGCAGGTGGATTCTTCCGTCCCCGTAACCAATACACCGACAGCGCCTACATCGAGCGGATGCTGCGATGGATAGAGACGAGTGTCTACCTGCCACTAATGCGGGTGCATGGCTATATGAGCAATACCGAACCCTGGAACTACGGCGAGGAGGCGAAACAGATCATCGCAGAGTGCCTGAGGGAGCGTGAACGGCTCAGGACCTATATCGAGCAGTGTGCCGAGCGCGTGGCCAACGAGGGTTATACGCTGATGCGACCGCTCATCTTCGACTTCGCCGACGATCCTGAGGCCCTCCGGCAGTCGTGTGAGTATATGTTCGGCCCGGAGCTGCTCGTCAGTCCCGTCACGGAGCCCGGCATCACCACATGGAAGACCTATCTGCCCAAGCAGAAGGGCGGCTGGACAGAGATACACACAAATCAGCACTACGACGGCGGACAATATGTCACGACAACTGTCGACAAAGCATATATTCCCGTGTTTAAAAGAACAACGGATTAAATAAACCAAGAATTAAACGAATGACACGAATTAATAAAATGAAACAGATGATTAAAGGATGCCTGGTGGCAGCGGGACTCTGGATGTTCTCGCTGGGTACGATGGCACAGTTATCAACAAACCCCGACAAATTTCTGGGAAACATCACCACGGGATGGCCTGGGTCGATGGACTACAATGGCTTCAAGTATTCAGAGTACTGGAATCAGGTGACACCTGAGAACGGCACCAAATGGGGTACCGTTGAAGGGACACGCAACTCATACTACTGGAGCGGAGCTGACCCCGCCTTCAAATACGCCAAAGAGCACGGATTCCCGTTTAAGTTCCATTGTCTGGTTTGGGGCTCACAGTATCCCAACTGGATCAAGAACCTCTCTGCAGAGGACCGATACAAAGCTATCGAGAAATGGATGGACAAAGTCAAGAGCAAATATCCCGATCTGGAGTTGATTGACGTGGTGAATGAGGCCATCGACGGCCATCAGGCCGATACCTACCTGATGCGCGAGGCCTTAGGCGGCAATGGTGAGACGGGCTACGACTGGATCATCAAAGCCTTCGAAATGGCTCACGAGCGCTGGCCCAATGCCATCCTCATCTACAACGACTTCAACACGTTCCAGTGGAATACCGACCAGTTCATCGACCTCGTGCGCACCCTCCGCGACGCAGGAGCCCCCATCGATGCTTACGGCTGTCAGGCTCATGACCTTGGCGGTGTGAGTCAGAATACCTTCAAAAGTGTCATGGCGAAAATCCAGGATGCATTGAAGATACCGATGTATATCACGGAGTACGACATCGGCGACACCAACGACTCTAACCAAAAGTGGAACTACCAGCAGCACTTCCCAGTGATGTGGGAGGCCGACTACTGTGCAGGCGTCACCCTATGGGGATGGATGTACGGGAACACCTGGATCGATGACAAGAATACCGGTGAGAAGGGTATCTCAGGCATTATCAAGAACAAGAAGGAGCGCTCCGCCCTGACATGGCTGCGTGAATACATGCAGACCGATGCCGCCAAGAACGCTAAGAGTCCTTTCCCTGGCATGAAGAAGGAGGCCTCCGTCTACGTGAGACCCGAATCACTACGCGGAAAAGTTGGAGACCCCATTAATATAGAGGTACGCGCGAGCATGAGGACCAAAACCATTGACCACATTGACCTCTACGTGAACGACCAACTCGTCGAAACCATGTACGAGGCGCCTTATACTATCAGCTATGTCCCCACAGATAATGGCTACAACGAGGTGAAGGCAGTGGTAACCACCACCGACGGCAGTGTCTATGAGCGTCTGTCACGATTCAACGCCAGTCCGTTATTGGGTATCGACCAACGCTTCAGCTCGATAACGGAGATCGGCAGCAAGCCTTTCGCCATTGTCAACGAAGCCGAAGGCAAGGCCTTCTACGGCATCTCTGACCAGCACCTGGGTTACGATACATATAATAAAGCATTCGACGAAGCCAATACGGGCTATCTCTTCAAACTGGGAAGAACGACAGGCAGCTATCGTCTGTTACGACTCATAACACCGGAAGGTGATGAGTATCAGGTATTTGGCACTACCGGCTATCTGAACTCACAGCCCGTCACAGGCAACTGCTGCTTTATCCTCGGTTTAAACGACCAAAAGGGGCAGGATCTACCCAACGGAGCCGTATGGGACTGTCAGTATGAGGAGGGCAAAGGCTGGTCGATGAAGAACGTTGGTACAGGCAAATATCTGAAAACCAACGATGCCGCCAAGTACGATGAGCCCACTTACTTCACCTTCTGTACGGTAGGGCCTGTCAGTACTGGGATCCAACCAGCTACACTGAACCATCACGAGAGAAAGGACGATGACAGGATGTACAACCTCGCAGGTCAGCAGGTGACAACAGGCTACAAGGGCATCGTCATCCGTAACGGTCGGAAGATTGTGATCAAGTGAAATAATTAGGATAAAAGAATAATAATTTAAATGCATTTATGAGAAAAACTTTGCTCGCAATGATGATGATGGCTTCTATCCTCGGCACAAAGGCTGCCGACGAGCCAGATCCGAATTTCTATATTTACATCTGTTTCGGACAGTCGAACATGGAGGGCAATGCCCAATGGGAAGCCCAGGATGAAGGAAATGTCGATGAGCGTTTCCAGATGTTGGCGACATGTAATTTTGACAAGCCCAAGCGTACTTTGGGCAACTGGTATAAGGCCGAGTGTCCTATCGTCAGCCCTGTGGGTAAGCTGGGGCCAACCGACTATTTCGGTCGTACGATGGTACAGGAACTCCCCGACAAGAAGATCGGTGTCATCGCCGTCGCCATGGGTGGCAGTCCCATTGAGATGTTCGACAAGGATTTGTACGAGCAGAAATACAAAGACAATTACAACGAGTGGTGGGCCCAGATAGCCAGGAATTACTATGGTGAAAACCCTTACGGTCGCATCATCGAGATGGCCAGGAAGGCGCAGAAGGTAGGCGTCATCAAAGGAATCCTGCTACATCAGGGAGAGTCGAACAACGGTGACTCTAAATGGCCTGGTATGGTGAAGAAAATCTATAAGGATATGCTGAGAGACCTCGGTCTCAGGGCTTCTGAAGTACACATCTTTGTCGGTGAGACGGAGTATGCGGAAATGGGAGGCGGCTGCTCCTGGCATAATACCGTGGTAGCGAAGATTCCCGAAGTTATTCCAACGGGCCATGTCGTATCTGCCAAAGACATTCCTGGCAATGGTACTGACCCCTGGCACTTCTCGGCTGAAGGCTATCGCATCTTTGGCAAACGCTATGCTAAGGCAGTCCTTGACGTGATGAACAATCCCGATGCCTACACCAAGAATTGGACTATTGACGAGCGTCTAACAGGCTCTTTATCAGACTTATCCGGCAAGGCTTTTGCCATCGTCAACGAGGCAGAGGAAAAGGCTTTCTTTGGCTCCGTCGCACAGGATCTGGGTTACGACCATTATAAGAATGCATTCGACGTATCCAATGAGGGTTACCTTTTCAAAATTTCGAGAATCAC
>JAEETC010000005.1 GCA_016286585.1 Prevotella sp.
ATGATGGTAAATACGAGAGCACTGTTAAGTATAATAATGGCAGGGCAACCGTAGATACCAAGGAAGAAGATTACAGTACTTCTGCCGGTTCTGTCACCCGATTTACCACGGTTGATATCAAGGGCGGCACCATCCATCGTAATGTCTATGGTGGTGGTTCGCTCTCGAGTATCGGTGCACCGAAAATCGGGCAGAGTTACGATCCCTACCATCCGAGCGATTCTGAGCATAGCAGCGAGGTAGGCAAGCAGTCACTGAATAAGGTCACTATTTCCGGAGGCCAGATTGGTGATGCCGATTGTCTTACTTCTGGTTATGGCGGTGAGGTGAATGGTGGAAGCCGTGGTGCCATGGCATTTGAAAACTCCCTGGCTAATCCTGCTTCATTCGCAAACAGTGTCTATACAGAAGTCACTATCAGTGATGATGCCGATGTCAAGGGTAATGTCTTCGGTGGTGGTGAGGCCGGTATCGTGAAGCACGACACAGAAGTGAAGATGCAGGGCGGTACAGTCGGCAATGACCTCTATGGTGGCGGTGACTTGGCTGATGTGGGTGGTAATACTGTTGTCGATATGACAGGTGGAACCATCAAACACGATGCCTTTGGCGGAGCCCGAGGAACAGCCGATGTTGCTGCTGAGGTGAAAGGTAAAGCAACGGTGACGTTGAATGGTACGAAATTTATACCCGCATTCGATACTAGTGGCATTCTTACCGGTGGCCGTATCTTCGGTGCTAACAACGTGAATGGTACGCCAAAGGGACATGTCAAGGTACATGTGCTCCAGACGGTTGACAGCGCGAAGGATCCTAAGGTGGCTTTGGCTGACAGAACGACCTATGATGTAGGTGCTGTCTATGGTGGCGGTAATAATGCTGACTATAGGCCGACCTCTACGACTGAGTTTGCCGAGGTAATCATCGATGGCTGTGAAAAGACCAGTATCAAGTATGTCTTTGGTGGCGGTAATGCTGCTGCTACACCAGCCAATGAGGTGAAGATTAATGGTTGTTACATCATCGACAATGTCTATGGCGGTGGTAATGGTACTGTTAGTCCGGCTAACGTCGGTTACGATGAAGCGGCTATAGGTGATACGCCTGCCTATAAGACTTTGGGAACTGCCAAGACGAATCTCTCTGGCGGTTATGTCCATAATGTCTATGGCGGTAGTAACAATCAGGGTAATATCCTTGGTGGTGCTTCTGTGACGAACGAGAAGTACACGGGTGAAGGTTGCTGTGAGACCCTGCAGGTTCAAGAAATTTATGGCGGCGGTAAGAAGGCTGACATGTTCGGTGGTGCAGAAATCGTTTTGGGCTGTATGCCTGACGACTGGATTGGCGCTATCTATGCTGGTGCTGAGAACGCCGATGTGGGTGGCGACGTGGGTCTGACGCTGACGAGCGGTAAGTTCGAACGCGTGTTCGGCGGTAATAAGTCGGGTGGTAAGATCGACGGCTATATCGAAGTGAACATCGAGGAGAATCCTGAGTGTGGCACACCTATTATCATCGGTGAACTCTATGGCGGTGGTAACGAGGCTCCTTATAGTTATCCCCTTCTTGATAAGGATCCGAATTACCTGTCGCCGCGTGTCAATGTCCGTGCCTTTACCAGTATCGGTACTATCTATGGTGGTGGTTTGGGTAAGACGGCTACGGTCACCGGTAACCCATTGGTGAATATCAACGAGGTTGCTGGTGGTAGGGGATATGCCGGCGAGACCAGAACCCTTGAAGATGGTACGAAGGTCACTCTCTATGAGCGTAAGACTGATGGTAAGATGGGCGTTATCGGAACTGTCTTCGGTGGTGGTAATGCGGCCAAGGTTATCGGAACGACCTACGTGAACGTGGCTACGGAGGCTGAGCAGAAGATGGAATCGCTCAAGACGATGGATGCTACCGGTAAGGTGACGGAAGTCAAGAGGTCTGTCGTCGGTGCCGATATCCGCGGCAACGTCTACGGTGGCGGTAACGCTGCCGATGTGACGGGCGGTACGAACGTCACTATCGGAGAAAAGAAGGTAACGACACCTCCGACTACCACACCGACAAATCCGTAACAGGTCATGAAATACTGAGGAGATGATGAGAAGAATCTTTTTGATAATGTTGGTCACGATGATGGCTGTGCCGGGAATGGCACAGACCGTCACCGCGCAGCCAGACATCGTAGAGTGGCACCCGTGGAAGGGAAAACGCGTGGCGTATTTCGGCGATTCGATCACCGATCCGAGGAACAGCGGCTCGAAGAAGAAGTACTGGGGATTCCTCCAGGACTGGCTAGGCATCACACCCTATGTCTATGGCGTGAGCGGACGGATGTGGAACGATGTGCCGCGGCAGGCGCAGAAACTGCAGGAGGAGCACGGCGACAGCGTGGATGCCATCCTCATCTTCATGGGTACGAACGACTATAACACGGGCATCCCTATCGGTGAGTGGTTCACGGAAAGGCCCGAGCAGGTGATGGCGGGTATCCATGAGACGAAACATCTGGTGGATCGTCGGCATCGCTATCCCGTGATGTGCGACTCGACGTACCGGGGACGTATCAACAAAGCGATGGACTATGTGAAGCGGATGTACCCCCGGAAGCAGATCGTACTGCTGACACCGATACACCGGGCGGAGTTCTATGCCAACGAGAAGAACTGGCAGCCGAGGGAGGACTATACGAACCTTTGCGGCGAGTATCTTGATGCCTATGTGGAGTCGGTGAAGGAGGCGGGGAACCTCTGGGCGGTGCCTGTCATCGACCTGAATGCTCTCTGCGGACTTTATCCGCTGATGGATGAAATGGCGCAATACTTCAAGAATGCGGAGAACGATCGTCTGCACCCCAATGACGAAGGTCATCGACGGATGGCGCTGACCTTGATGGGACAGCTGATGGCGCTGCCGGTTTTTTAGAATTTACAGTTTACAGATATGGAGTCAATTGTTTTTTTAGGTTTTAACCTTTACGCATGGATTACGATCCTCACCGTGTTGACGATGTTTACGGTATTGTTGTTTACCAAGTTGCGTACCGACCTGGTATTCCTGGGTGCCATTGCCATTCTTTTCGTCACGGGTGTGCTTGATGCCAAAGAGGCTTTCTCGGGCTTCAGTAGCACGAGTGTCATCGTCATCGGTGTGCTCTTCATCGTGGTGGCTGGACTGATGCATACGGGTGTGCTTCAGTGGATTGTGAAACACTTGTTGGGTCAGCCCGATTCTTATTCGAAAGCCGTTGTCCGACTCATGCTTCCTGTGGCAGCCCTGAGCTCATTCCTCAGCAATACTACTGTCGTGGCTCTTTTCGTGGGCATCGTCAAGATGTGGTCAAAGAAGCTGAACATCTCTCCCTCCAAACTGCTGATCCCCCTGAGCTATGCCTCGGGTATGGGTGGTGTGTGTACGTTGATTGGTACGCCGCCTAACCTCATCATTTCTGGTCTCTATGCCGAGCATACGGGTACAACTATGAATATTCTTACCACCACCATCCCCGGTCTCTTCTGTCTCTTTGTCGGTGTGCTCTCCATCATCGCCATGCGCAAGCTGTTGCCCAATCGTCGGGCACCGGAGTCGGCCTTCGAGGCTACCAGCGACTATACCGTCGAACTGTTGGTTCCTTCAGACAATCCCCATATCGGTGAGACTATCAAGGAGGCCGGACTGACAGACGTGCATGGTGGCAGCCTGATCGAGATTGTCCATTACGATGAAATCCGCTCACCGGTGCCCGATGACGAGCCCATCCTTGGTGGCGACCGTTTGGTCTTCGCTGGTCAGATTGATGAGATACTCGACCTGAAGAAGAGTCACGGCTTTGTCAATGCCGACCATTATATCTTCACAATGGACGAAGTGTCAAAGGATCGCCAGCTCCGTACTGCTTTCGTCACCTTTGGCAGCAGTCTCATCAATACCACTATCGGCGACTCCAACTTCGAGCGTGTCAACAACATGACGCTCGTCGCTGTGGCCCGTCGTGGCAAGCGACTCCAGGACTCACCCCGCCATGTGGTGCTTCAGGCTGGCGATACGCTGCTCTTTGAGTGTCCGCCTCGTCTGAACATCCATATAGAGCGCCTCACGTCACAGTTGCAGTTCTTCGACAGCACCGAGGTGCCCAACATCGGCAAGAAGACGCTGATCTCTACGACCGTCATGATCCTTATGGTGCTGCTCTCGGCCCTCAATGTCATGCCGCTGCTGCAATGTGCCTTCTTGGCTGCGATGGCTATGCTTGCGTTACGTTGCTGTACCCCCGAGCAGGCCATGAAGTCCATCAACGGTGAGATCCTCATGGTTTTTGCAGGCTCCGTGGTGCTGGGACTTGCCATCCAGAAGACGGGCATTGCCGAGCGTCTTGCGTTCGGTATCCTCGATGTCTGCGGCTCCAATCCGCTGGTAGTCATGACGGCCATCTGTTTCGTAGGTACGTTTATCACCGAGTTCATCTCCAACACGGCGGCGGGCGCCATGTTCTTCCCCATCATGTACGAGGCTGCTGAGAAATTAGGTTATGAGCCGTTCCCGTTCCTCGTTGCCTTGATGGTCAGTGTCAGCTCCAGCTTCGCCACGCCTATCGGTTCACCTACCCACATGCTGGTCTATGGTCCTGGCGGTTACCGCTTCAGCGACTTTATGCGCATAGGTTTGTTGATGAACATCATCATCCTTGCCGCCAATATCCTGATTGTCAACATTGTCTATCCGTTAACTCCGTTACAATAGACAGAAACTTTTCTGGCTGTTTATCCTCTCAGGTAATCGACGAAAGCATATCGAAAGGTATGCTTTTCGTCTATGGGGTGCTCTTCGCGATATTCTTCTTGCCAGTCATTGTAGGGCGGGAAGAAGGTGTCGGCCTCGGCGGGGATGTCATCAATCTCGGTGAGACAGAGACGGTCGGCGATGGGGAGAGCCTGACGGTAGACAGATGCACCTCCGATGATGTAGATATCCTCATCCGGGGCGCAGTGTTGGAGGGCCTCCTCCAGAGAAGAAAAGAATTCAAGTGTGGTATTGTCCTTGATTTCCTCTCTCACTTCCTTTAATTCCTCTTTAACTCCCTTTCTTGTGAGGACAATGTTCCGACGGTTGGGCAAGGCCCCCTTCGGCAGGGAGAGATAGGTGTTGCGACCCATGATGATGGTATGGCCTGTGGTGAGTGCTTTGAATCGCTTCAGGTCGTTGGGGAGCCAGTAAATGAGTTTGTTCTTATATCCGATGGCCCGGTTCTTCGCTACTGCTGCAATAATAGTGATCATAATTTCCAATTCTCAATTTTCAATTCTCAATTACACAGAGACTTCAGCCTTGATGTGGGGATGGGGATCGTAGCCGACGAGTTCGAAGTCCTCGTATTGGAAATCGAAGAGCGACTTGACGTCGGGGTTGAGTTTCATCTGGGGCAGGGGACGTGGCTCGCGGGTGAGTTGGAGCTTCGCCTGTTCGATGTGGTTGAGGTAGAGATGTGTGTCGCCTGTGGTGTGGATAAAGTCCCCCGCTTTATAACCTGTCACCTGTGCCATCATCTGCAGCAGCAGGGCATACGACGCGATGTTAAAGGGCACACCGAGGAAGGTGTCTGCAGAACGCTGATAGAGTTGTAGAGACAGACGGTCACCGGCTACATAGAACTGGAAGATGGTATGACAAGGTGGCAAGGCCATCTCGTTGACCTCTGCCACGTTCCAGGCGGAGACGATCATGCGACGCGAGTTGGGATTGTTCTTCAACTGGTCCAGTACGTATTGGATCTGGTCTATTGTACCTCCTTTGTAGTCGGGCCATGAACGCCATTGGTGACCGTAGACTGGTCCGAGCTCACCGTTCTCGTCGGCCCACTCGTTCCAGATGCGCACACCGTGTTCCTGTAGGTATTTCACATTCGTGTCGCCCTTGAGGAACCATAGCAGTTCGTAGATGATTGACTTCAGGTGCAGCTTCTTCGTTGTCAGCAGGGGGAAACCGTCGTCGAGGTTGTAGCGCGACTGCGTGCCGAAGATGCTGATCGTTCCTGTGCCTGTGCGGTCACCTTTCTCGGTGCCTTCGGTGAGGATACGGTTGAGGATGTCGAGATATTGTTTCATATATTTTTGTTTATTGTTTACGGTTTACAGATAATCTCCACGGGTTCGGAGGGGAGGTGGGTGGTCTTGATGCGCCAGGGCTTGGGATAGAGGTTGTTGGCGCGGGAGCCGATGTTCTTGACAGGTCCGAGAGGAACGCCACGATAGGTGACGGTGACGATGCCACGATGAGTGTCGGCAGGTAGCACGAGGGCTTCGCCGCGGAGATAGCGCAGGGCCTCTTGATAGGTGAGGTCGACAGCGTCTTCGAGGAGTGAGGAGTGGGGAGTGGGGAGTGAGATTTGTTTCAACCCTTGGATTTTCTGGAGGGTCTTCTGTGGCATATCATTTCTCATTCCACACTCCTCACTCCTCACTCCACGTTTCCTTAATACACACATAAAGAGTCCCTCACCACGGGTGATGCCAGGGATGAAACGGTAGACAGGGACATCGAAGCCCTCCAACAGCGAGCCTGTGATGTTCCATTCGGGCTCTGTGGGGATGGCGATGGGCTCTGCATCGTAGTTCTCCAAGATCCATCGGATGTTCTCCTCGTTCTCTTTGATATTAAAGGTACACGTACTATATATTAATAGCCCACCGGGATTCAGACACTCCCAAGCGTCGGCGACAATTTCCCGTTGAAGACACCAACACTTCTCCACGTTCTGCAAACTCCACTCGCCAATGGTGGCAGGATCCTTCCGGAACATGCCTTCACCTGAGCAGGGTACGTCGCAGAGGATGATGTCAAACTTGGTCTTTGCCTTGCGGAAATCGCGAGGGTAATTGTTGGTGACGATGCAATTGGGCCAACCCCATTTCGTGATATTCTCCAAAAGAATCTGTGCACGGTTGGCGATGGGCTCGTTGCTCACGAGGATACTGCCCTCGGGGAGAACCGTGCGCATGGCCGTGGATTTGCCGCCAGGGGCAGCACAGAGGTCGAGGGTGTAACAGAGGGACGGTTCTTTTGTGACATCGCCAGTGATGTCACAAAAGAACCGTCCCTCTGTTACACTTCGGAGGACGTGGGTGATGAACATCGACGAGGCCTCCTGCACGTAGTAGCAGCCTGCATGGAAAAGGGGGTCGAAGGTGAACTGGGGACGGCCGGAGAGGTAGTAGCCCTCGGGACACCAGGGGACTTTGTCAAATTGAGAATTGAGAATTGAGAATTGAGAATTATGATTATCCCCTTCCACCTTCCTCGGATTAAGACGGATGCTGACGGGGGCATCTTCGTTGAATGCCTCCATGAAGCAGTTAAAGCGTTTTTCGCCCATTACTGCCCTCGTTTCCCTTATGAAATCCTCGGGTAATATCATATTTTGCTTGCAAAATTACAAAAATAATAAGAAAAAAGCCACAGATTACACAGATTTTCAAAGATTATTTGATATCTTTGCAACTTATTAATCAACTGTTTCGTCAAATAGACAAAAGAAATAAGTTGAACTGATAAAGAAAAAAGGAGAATTGATATGAAAAAGTATTTAATCGCAATCGCCCTGGTGTTCGCCCTCAGCATGAATGCTGACGCGGCAGCACAGAAGCACCGCCATGCACCCCGCACGGAGCAGGTGGACTCTACTAAGGCAAAGAAGGATGCAATTGAGGCCTTTTCCGACACGACAGCTATTAACGAAGACGCAGAGGATGACAGGTACATCAGCCGCCGCACCACCTACTCCAGCAGAGATGCACAGGAACTCAGTGAGGTGATGGATGCCGTAGGACACACCTTTGAGCCCTGGATTGCCGTGAGCATCGTTGCTATCGTCGTGCTCTTCCTCTTGGCTCCGCTGCTGATTATCATCACCATCTTCTATTTCGTCAACAGGAACCGGAAGGAGCGTTACAAACTGGCACAGATGGCCATCCAGAACGGACAACCGATTCCCGACGAGGTGTTGAAAGGTCAGACTCCGAGTGCAGTATCTGATTCCAGCGACTACTCCGCAGGCCTTCGTCAGATCTTCCTCGGCATCGGTCTCGCCATCTTCCTCGGCATCGTGGCAGGAAAGATCGGCTTCGGCATTGGCGCCCTCGTGTTCTTCATCGGTCTTGGCAAGGTGGTCATCGCCAAGAAGTCAGGTGTGAACAACGATCCTCTGAATAACAATATGACAGATCATTACAACAACCCCTCAAATAACATCAACAATGGATAAGAGATTAATGCGTTCCAACGACAGAGTCTTTGCCGGCGTGTGCGGCGGACTCGCAGAGTATTTTGAATTCGATCCTGTCCTGGTGCGTATCGCCTATGCTTTCCTCACCCTCTTTACAGCCTTCTGTGGACTGATCTTCTACATCGTGCTGTGGATCGTGATGCCGGAGAAAAACCTCCTGGAAAGATAGAAAGGTAAATTAAGAAAAGGTGGCAGAACTCAGTGACATAGCCCTCGTGACGCAGGTGGCGGTATTCCACAACAAGAAGGCATTTGACCAACTTGTCAGGAAGTATCAGTCACCTGTGCGTCGGTTCTTCCTGAACCAGACGATGGGAGACGAGCAACTGAGTGACGACCTGGCACAAGAGACATTCATCAAGGCTTATGTGAATATCACGAAGTTCCGTGGAATGTCGAGCTTCTCTACCTGGCTGATGCGTATTGCCTATAATGTGTTCTATGACGATGTACGAGCCCGCAAACAGACGGACGATATCGATTCCTCTGCTGCCGTCAGACAGTCATCGTCGTCGGGCGATTCAAACCTGAAGATGGATATCTATGCGGCCCTTGCCCTTTTGAAGCCTGACGAACGGACGTGCATTACGCTGCAGCTTATCGACGGCTATCCCATCGATCAGATCAGCAAGATCACAGGCATCGGGGAAAACACGGTGAAGTCGCATTTGAAGAGAGGAAAAGATAAAATGGCTAACTATTTAAAAGAAAACGGATATGACAGATAGGGACAATCTATTGATAGAGGATTTCTTCAAGCAGGCTGCTCAGCAGCAGATTGAGGATAACGGCTTCACCGAAAAGGTGATGGCCAAGATTGCGGAGAGTGAACGGCAGCCGTCAGCGGTTGCCAGACATTGGTCGCTACTTTGGACATGGTTCTGCGTGATAGTAGCTTTGGCCATGTTCTTCATCTTGGGCGGATGGGAGAGTCTGAAGGCGAGCATCATGGTACTGATGTCGACAGCCCTGACGAGTGTTGAGGTACTCCTCACCACAGCTCCGACGGCTGATTTGAATCTGAATCCTGCCGTGCTGCTGCTGGTTGTGGCTTTTGTATTAGTTTACCTGCCTTATCGAACAGCCCATAAGTTGTCCGCAATACTATAAATTCCGTGCGCCGGTTCAACTGGTTGCACTGTTCCTGCTGTTCCTCAGGTAGTTTGGTGATGTATTCTTCTGTCAGCACATCACCCTCCTTGAGGAACGGATTTTGTTCTGCCACCTTGCGTTTGATGGTCTTGGGCTTCCCCTCGCCATAACCCTTTGGTGTTAAACGGTCAGAGGCGATTCCATGTTCAATCAAGTAGTTGACGACGCTCTCAGCACGTCGTTGGGAGAGTCCTTCGTTATAGGCTTCAGAACCTTTATAGTCGGTGTGTGCCGAGAGTTCAATGGTGATATTCGGATTCTCGTTCAACAACTGTACCAGTTCATCAAGGGCAGTGGCCGATTCTGGACGGAGCGTAGCCTTGTCGAAGTCGTAGAAGATGTTCTCAATCAGCACGGGGGCTGAGATGTTGGCCAGTGGGAATTGCAGCACATACTCCTCCGACTTCGTCACTGGTTCTACCCGCAACTGCTCCTGATGGTTCAGGAATCCTTTGCAGGTGGCGAGTAGTACGTAGTCGACGTTGGGCTTGATCTCCTGCGTGAAGGAACCGTCGCCTCGGACACTCAGTTTGATGTTTGTTCCGTCGTTCCCCACCATATAGACCTGTGCGGCAGGCAGTTCATAGCCGTCTTGTTCATACACCCATCCTTTCACGGTCTGGACAATCTCCGGGTTGTAGAAGCTGTAGAGGTGGTCGAAGCCTCTGGTGTCACCGCGGTTGGAAGAGAAATAACCACTGTTCAGCCGACCCTCGAAGGTCATACCGAAGTCATCGCCCTGGGAGTTCAGGGGGAAACCGGGATGCTCGATATGAACAGACGATGATTCTGCCGTCGCGGGCAACTTGGCCACGAAGATGTCAAGTCCTCCGAATCCGGGATGTCCGTCACTTGAGAAGTAAAGATCGCCGTTGGGACGGAAAGTGGGAAACATCTCGTCACCTGCCGTATTGATGAGCTCACCCAGATTCTCCGGAACACCCGTTTCGTTGTTGCTGAGCAGTTGGCATCGCCAGATGTCGAGACCGCCCATTCCTCCTGGCATGTCACTGACGAAGTAGAGCCATTGTCCGTCGGGTGATACGGCAGGGTGTGCGAAACTGGAAAGTGTGTCCTTCGAGATAATCACCTCCGTTGGTTTGCTCCAGGCGGCATCGCTGCGGTTTGAAGCGGCGATGGTGGCAAAACGCGGATAGTTGGGGTCGGTCTTACATTGGGTGAGATACATGGTCTTCCCGTCAGGGGTGAAGCAGCAGGCACCCTCGTCGAAATCTGTGTTCAGTTCGGAGTCGATGGTCTGTGGCTTTCCCCATTTCCCTTTGTCATCTTTCTGTGCCCAGAAGATATCGGCATTCTTCGAACCAGTGATACCGCTATATTCATCGCCCTGTGCCTGGTTACGGGTGGAGGTAAAGAAAAGCTGGTCGTTGTCGTCGCCGGCGAGCATCGGTGAGTATTCGGAACGGCGGGAGTTGAAGAAATCTACCCGCTTCACGGTGTAGGCAGAGCCGTCTTTCTTCCACAGGGAAGCTTCTTTAGCAGACTTCAGCCCCGTGAGAGCCAGTAGTCTGTGAGGGTCATCTGTCGGCAATGAGTCTGCTGCCATCTTGAAATGTCTCTCTGCCTCTTTGTAGTTGCCGTTCCGCATCTGCAACTGTCCGAGGTAGAAGTGTGTCAGCGAGTCGTCCTGCTTGTAGCGTATGGCATTCTGGTAGGCGGTGATGGCTTTGCTGGTGAAATGGATGCGACGGTAACAGTCGGCCATCTTCATCGCCCGCTGACCTTTCACCTTCCTGTCTTTATTCGATGTCTGTGAGTAGGCCTTGCGGTATTGGACGGCAGCGTCGAAATACTCGCCGACGGCATAGAACTTGTCGCCTTTCTTCATGGCCTGATCTGCCCCACAACCAGCAAGTAACAAGGCAATCAACCATAGAAATATACCAACTAAACCTTTACGCATATATTACTAGATAACGTACATCTTATGATAATATTATACCTTTTATGTATTAAAAAAAGAAAAAAGTTTGTTCCTTTCCGTTTTATTTCTTATCTTTGCAGACAATAATATACTTTTTTAGTAACTAAAAGCTTACGATTATGAGAAAACTGTTTTTGATGATGGTCATGACTGCTATGAGTAGCATGGCGTTTGCCTATGACTTCCCTGTGGATGCTAATGGCAATTGTGTAATTAAGAAAGAGTATCCGACCAGCAAATCGGATGGTGATGCCTATCTGGCTGTGAAGAGTTGGATGAATTCTCAGAGTTTCATCCAGATGATCGCTAACAGCGACGTGCCCAACAAGTCGTTCAGTTACAATGTGACCTTGAACACCAAAAGCTCGTATAATCCCTTTGCAGGTCAGTTTGTCGAGAATCTGGTATTCACCATCACCTATACTAAGGAGGGTGGAAAGGCTTTAATTAAGATTGAGAACATCCAGATCCAGGAGATCTATGCTGGTTTTGGTGCGAAAAACAAGACCAATCCGATTACGATGAAGATTAATGAAATAGAGGTTGCGAAGAAGGCTATTGCCGACGCAGAGGGCAATGAGTCGCTGAGCAAGCGTGACAAGAAAAAGATCATAAAGGAAAATGAGGGTATTGTAGAAGACAATACCGAGACTTTGGAGAAGGCCAGCACCGAACTGTATCAGCGCCTTGAGAACCTCGAGGTCATGCTGAAGTAACGGCTATTCTTTATTCTCGCTGAAGGGGGCGCGGTAGGTACAGCCCTCTTTCCAGCGGGAACAGCCGTAGGCCGTCTTGCCCTTGATGATGTGACCTTGGCCGCAGAGTGGACAGACAGCACCTTCAAGGCTCACTCCCTTCCCCTCCTTGGTGGAGGGGATTTCTTTTTTGCGGGGAGACTTGACTTTCTTGAGCTCTGCGTCGGTGAGTACGGTGACACGACGATTACTGGTATCTGCCATGACTTCCTGGACAATCTCCGCCACTTGACTCTTCAGTTCAACGATAAATTGCATGGCGTCGTACTTCTGGTGCTCGATATCGCGCAACTTCTTTTCCCAGATACCCGTCAGTTCACAACTCTTCAGCAGTTCCTCACGGATAAGGTCGATCAGTTCGATACCCGTCGGAGTGGCGATGAGCCGTTTGCGATCGCGCTTGATGTAATGGCGCTTGAAGAGGGTCTCGATGATGCTGGCACGGGAAGACGGACGACCGATGCCGTTCTCCTTCATGGCAGCACGTAGCGTTTCATCCTCCACGAACTTGCCGGCTGTTTCCATCGCCCGCAGTAGGGAGGCCTCATTATAATAAGGTGGTGGTGTGGTCCACTTCTCGGTGAGGGTGGGCTTGTGGTCGCCCGATTCTCCTTTGACGAAGGTGGGCAGCGTGCGCTCTTCGTCGTCTGACTTTTGGGGCTCGTCATCTTCAGTCTTTGGTTTCTCCTTACCTAAGACGATGCGCCAGCCTGGATCGAGGATCTCTTTACCCGTGACCTTAAACTCTATGCTGGTGCTGGTCTCATGAGTCTGACTAGTCTCACTTGTAACCTCTCCTAATACCGTCGTCGTCGAGAACTTACAGTCGGGCAGGAAAACGCCGATAAACCTCCTTGCCACGAGGTCGAACACTTTTTGCTCGGCATCGCTCAGATGCTGGGGGATGACACCAGTCGGGATGATGGCGTGGTGGTCGGTGACCTTTGAGGTGTCGAACACGCGCTTGCTTTTCTTCAGGGCTTTGCCGCCAATGGGTTTGATGAGTTCCGCATAGGGGGCAATGCCTCCGAATGTCGTTTGGTACAGGCCGTTTAATGTCTGCGGGCACTTGGGGTAGATGTCATCGGAGAGATACTGTGTGTCTACACGAGGATAGGTGGTGAACTTCTTCTCGTAGAGGGCCTGGATGAGGTTGAGTGTCATCTCTGCGGAATAGCCGAACTTGCGGTTACAGTCCACCTGCAGTGAGGTGAGGTCGTAGAGCTGGGGCGGCTGTTCCTTGCCTTCTTTCTTCTCCACCTTCGTCACGGTGAACGGCTTGCCTTCGATGGTGGCGAAGGCCTTCTCGCCCTCCTCCTTCGAGGTGAACTTTCCCTTAGTGGCTGTGAAGGTCGTATCGCGATAGACCGTCGCCAGCACCCAGTAAGGTTCGGGCTTGAAGTCCTCGATCTCCTTCTGACGGTTCACGATGAGGGCGAGGGTAGGGGTCTGCACGCGACCTATCGAGAGCACCTGACGGTTCTGGCCGTATTTCAACGTGTAGAGCCGGGTGGCGTTCATGCCCAGGAGCCAGTCGCCGATGGCGCGGGAGAGTCCTGCAAGGTACAGCGGCTGATAATCGTTCTGGTCTTTCAGGTTGGCAAAGCCCTCACGGATGGCCTCGTCGGTCATCGACGAGATCCAGAGGCGTTTCACCGGACACTTAGCCTGCGCCTTCTGCATCACCCAGCGCTGGATGAGTTCTCCTTCCTGTCCGGCGTCACCGCAGTTCACGATGCCGTCGGCAGCTTGCATCAGTCGTTCGATGGTAGCAAACTGTTTCTTGATGCCGTTGTCGTCGATGAGTTTGATGCCGAAGCGTTGTGGCACCATCGGCAGTTGCGTCAGTGCCCAAGGTTTCCAGGCCGGCGTGTAGTCGCCCGGCTCCTTGAGGGTGCACAGATGACCGAATGTCCAGGTCACCTGATAACCGTTTCCTTCCATATATCCGTCGTGTGAGCTCGTCGCCCCGATAATCCGTGCGATATCTCTTGCCACACTGGGTTTCTCTGCGATGCAGACAATCATATACGTTCTTTCGTTTTGTAGTTTTTTGACCTGTTTGTCTAAATTCTGTGCAAAATTACGAAAAAAACTTCATACACTATCAATAATTCACAATTAAATTTTGGTATTATACTCACTTATTCGTACCTTTGCACGCTGAAAATCAAATGGAACGAATGAATATATATAATAATGTACACGTAAAGAGGTACTGGCTGATGATGCTTATGCTCCTCTTGACACTGACCACCGTCGGGGCAAAGACCCGCATCATGCTGATCTCCGATCCGCATGTCATGGGGCCAGGGGTGCTCATCAAGAAGGGCGCCGCCTGGGAGGATGCCGTCTACTATGACCGCAAGCTTACCGAATATAGCGCAGAGATCTTTGACGAGCTGATTGCCATCGCCCTGCGGGAGAAGCCTGAGCTCTTCCTGATAACGGGTGACCTGACGAAAGACGGCGAACTGGTGAGCCATCAGTATGTCGCAGAGAAGCTGCAGCTGTTGAAGCAGGCCGGCATCAAACCGTTCGTCATTCCCGGCAACCACGACCTGGGTACGGAGGAGTCCATGGAATTTGATGGGAACAATTCGTATGATGTCAAGGTCGCCGATGCCAAGCAGTTTGCTGAGTTTTACCGTGACTTTGGCTATGGTCCGGATGCCGAGCGTGATGAGAATTCGCTCTCGTGGATTTCCGAGCCTCTGCCTGGATTGGTGCTCATAGGTGTCGACACCGGCAATGACGGCACACCGCTCAATGGTTGCATCAAGGGAGTGACCCTTGAATGGCTCTATAATCGGGCGATGGAGGCCACGAGACAGGGAAAGCAGGTGATCGTGATGATGCACCACTCGCCATTCCCGCATGTCGTCAATGTCGAGAAGTTCAATGCCACTTATGCCGTGAGATTGGCATTGCCCATGGCGGAGGGACCATACTACTATCTGGATCACAGCTATGTGGTCGACCGCCTGGCTATGGCCGGAGTGTCGGTGGTGCTCTCGGGTCATGTGCATGTCACTGATATCGCCAAAGATGCCAATGGGACGCTGACAAACACGGTCCACGACATCAGCACCGCCTCATGTGTCTCCTATCCCAATCCGTACCGCATGCTGACCATCAGCGATGATAAGGCAACGATGCGCATCCAGACTTCTTATCTGACGGAGCTGCCGGGAAAGGACAATTTCCAAGCTCTCTCAGAGGAACGCATGAAGTCGGGACTGTCGCATCTCATCTGGGACTATACCCGTAACGACGAGTATTGTGATCTGTTCTCGGATATCATCTTGTTTCATGTGATGGGCAATGAGCCTGAGAGTCCTAAGATGAAAGAATACATGGATATGTATGAGGAGAGGTCGCCCGAAATGATGACAGATCCCCAGTTGCTTGAGAACCTTGTTGCCTATGAGGTGACTTTCGTGGAGTTGAGGAACATGGTGTACAGCATGCTTGAGGATAAGAACCACTACGGCAATCCTGACAAAGAGGGTGTCATGGATGATCTTAACACCACCATTCCCATGAACAATCAGGGATGGACGGCCATCCGAACGGTTCATCAGGAGACTGACACTGACAGCGGCCAATGGTTTACCCTTCAGGGTGTCCGCATCCCGAAACCCGCCCAGAAGGGTGCCTATATCCACGACCGACGGTTGGTCATCAAGAGATAAGTTTAGTCATAACCCATAAACCAATATAGAAATGAAACTGAAAAAGATTAATGTGAGGACACTGGCAGTGATGCTGGCAGTGTTCAGCAGTGTGGCTGCCATGGGGCAAAGCCAACAGAATCAGAAGTCTGAACCCGACTGGATGAAAGACTTCACGAGTCGAATCACGCTCAACGGCTATGCCCAGGGCGGTTGGTCCTATCAGGACATCAACGGAAAGAAAACCAATGCCTACAACCTTAAACGCACACTCCTCTGGGCCAAGGCCCGCATCACCGATCGTTGGTCATTTATGTTCATGCACGATTTCTCAAGTGTCGTGCAGGAGTTCTATACCGACTATCGGCTCTCCAAAGGCAATGAGATGACCGTCCGACTCGGACAGTTCAAACATTCCTATTCGATGGAGAACCCTCTCTCTCCGACACAGTTGGAATTGATAGACGTCTATTCGCAAGCCGTACTCTATCTGGCTGGCGAAGGCCCTGATCCCTTGAACGGCGTGAACTACGGTCGTGATATGGGCTTGGAGGTCTACGGCGACCTGGCTAAGGGACTGGTTCACTATGAACTGGCGTTGATGAGCGGACGGGGGATCAACAAGCCCGACAATAACAATCAGAAAGACTTGATCGCCAAGCTCGAAGTCCGTCCCTTCGACGGCTTCCGTATCGTGACTTCCGGCTACCTCGGCACGGGCTGTGCCGTGGGCACCGCAGCCTGGAACCCCGACATCCAGGTGGGCGACAACTACAAGCGCAACCGCTATAGTGTGGGTGCTGAATATAAGACGAAGGCATATTCGCCTGCCAAGTATAAGGATGCGCGTCCTGCCAGCGTCCGTGCCGAGTGGCTCGGTGGTAAGGATGGTGAAGTGGGCAGCATGGGTGGCTACGTCACTGCCTGCATCCCTGTCGTCGATGCCCTCGACATCGTGGCCTCTGGCGAGACCTTCGACCGTAACACGAAAGTGGACGGCTGGGACCAGACCAACCTGACGATAGGTCTGCAATACTGGTATTACAAGAAGTGCCGTCTGCAGCTGCAGTACACCCGCTGTCTCTGTGGCGAGAACATCAGCAGCAAGGACTACAACTGGCTGCAGGCACAAGTACAGGTCGCATTCTAAATAATTAAGGTATGATAATTAAAGTTCTTTTGACCATCATTTTTTTGGTTGTGATGGTAGGCGTGGGAGTATACTCACGCAAACAGGCCAGTAGTGTTGACGGCTTCGTGTTGGGAGGCCGTAGTGTAGGTCCTTGGCTGACGGCTTTTGCCTTCGGTACCAGTTATTTCTCTGCCGTGGTCTTCGTAGGCTACGCCGGACAGTTCGGATGGAAATACGGTCTTTCCTCAGCGTGGATAGGTATTGGCAACGCCATCATCGGCTCGTTGCTGGCGTGGATTATCCTGGGGCGTCGTACAAAGCTGATGACGCAGCACATCGAGTCGCGCACCATGCCCGACTTCTTTGGAACCCGATTCAGTGATCAGGGCCTTCGTGTGGTGGCTTCCGTCATCGCCTTCGTGTTCCTGATTCCCTATACCGCAGGTGTCTACAGCGGCATCTCGCGCCTTTTCGAGAT
This sequence comes from Prevotella sp., assembly GCA_016286585.1. Taxonomy (GTDB): domain Bacteria; phylum Bacteroidota; class Bacteroidia; order Bacteroidales; family Bacteroidaceae; genus Prevotella. The sequence continues at coordinate 17,412 of JAEETC010000005.1, forward strand.
GGGTTTTGATATCCCCTACGAGTATTGTGTGGTGATTATGTCCATACTCACTGCCGTCTATGTGATCATCGGCGGCTACAAGGCTACGGCCATGAACGACTTTATCCAGGGCATCATTATGCTCTTTGGCATCGTCGCCGTCATCCTCGCTGTGCTGAATGCACAGGGTGGCTTGGTTACGGCTGTCGACAAACTCGCACAGATCCCCTCCGATGCCGATCCTAATGTGAATGGTGGCTTTGCTTCGTGGTTCGGTCCTGATCCCTGGGGACTGTTGGGTGTGGTGATCCTTACCTCACTTGGTACGATGGGATTGCCCCAGATGGTGGGTAAGTTCTACTCCATCACCGACGAGAGTGCCATCAAGCGTGGTACTGTCATTTCCACCATCTTCGCCTTTATCGTGGCTGGCGGCTGTTACTTCCTCGGAGGCTTCGGACGTCTTTACGATCCCGTCATCAACGAGGCAACGGGCAAGATTGCCTTCGACTCGATCGTGCCTGCCATGCTCGTCACACTGCCTGATGTGCTCATCGCCCTCGTGGTGCTGCTAGTGCTGAGTGCCTCAATGTCGACATTGGCCTCGCTGGTGCTGACATCCAGTTCGACGATGACACTCGACCTCATCTATCGCGACAAGAAGTCCCTGCCCGGTGAGGTGGAGGAAGGTACCATCGACGATATCGTGGCTGAGAAGATTGAGCGTCGTAAGGTGGTGGTGATGCGTGTGCTGATCATGTTCTTCATCGTCATCTCGCTGCTCATCGCCCTTAACCCGCCGACGTTTATCGCCCAACTCATGGGTATCTCTTGGGGTGCACTTGCCGGAGCCTTCCTCGCACCGTTTATGCTTGGTCTCTACTGGCGTGGTGTCACCACTGTCTCCGTTTGGGCCTGCTTCGCCTGGGGCGTGGGTCTCACGGTGATCAATATGCTTGCCGGCAACCCCATCAACCCCATCAACTGTGGTGCCATCGCGATGGTCGGCGGCTTCCCCGTCGTCTGGCTCGTGAGTCTCTTCACGAAGAAGCTCCCCAAGCAGACCGTCGACACCATCTTCGAGTGCTATAAGTAAGTTTGCAACTGAGTTGCACGGAATGTGCCGTACCTTTGCAGTCGAAAACGAATTAATAATGCAAAGATATGGCACATTTACATGAACATCATCACGACGAGTGCTGCTCCCATGAGCACCATCACGACCACGAAGGTCATGAGCATCACCATCACGAGCACTCCCTGAAGAAACAGCTCTGGCTCATCATTGCAACCGTCATCCTCCTGATTGTCGCCATCCTCATCGAGCGCAGCCCCAATCTTCAATCTTCAATTTTCAATTTTCAATTAAGCAACTTCCAGTTGCTTCTCGTCTACCTCGTACCTTATTTATTAATAGGACATGAGACTCTTCACGAGGCGTGGGAAGGTATCATCCACGGCGATGCCTTCAACGAACACTTTCTCATGTCCGTCGCCACGATTGGCGCTCTCTGTATTGGTTTCCTCCCTGGAGCAGAGACGCAGTATCCCGAGGCCGTCTTCGTGATGCTTTTCTTCCAGGTCGGTGAACTCTTCGAGGGTTATGCCGAGGGCAAGAGTCGCGACAGCATCGCCCACCTGATGGACATTCGTCCTGATGTGGCGCATGTGGGGGATACTGATGTCAGTCCCGAGGATGTTGCCGTGGGTTCAGTCATTGTGATCCGTCCTGGTGAGAAGGTGCCTCTTGATGGTGTAATCATTGAAGGCACAAGTGCCCTGAACACCGTCGCCCTGACGGGAGAGTCGTTACCTCGCGATGTAAATGTGGGCGACGAGGTTATCTCTGGCTGTGTCAATCTCTCTGGCATGCTGAGGGTGCGCACCACGAAGGCCTTCGGCGAGAGCACCGTTTCAAAGATCATCAGTCTGGTGGAGCATGCCGGCGAGCGCAAGTCACAGAGCGAGACCTTCATCACCCGCTTTGCCCGTGTTTATACACCCATCGTGGTCTTCGCCGCCCTCGCCCTTGCCGTCATCCCCACGCTCTTTGGTGGAAACTTCTCTACATGGTTCTACCGCGCCCTGATGTTCCTCGTCGTCTCCTGTCCCTGCGCCTTGGTCATTAGTGTGCCATTGACGTTCTTCGGAGGCATCGGCGGTGCCTCGCGCAAGGGTATCCTTATCAAAGGCGCCAACTATATGGATGTCCTGTCGAAGGTCGATACCGTTGTCTTCGATAAGACGGGTACGCTTACTCATGGACAGTTTGCCGTTACTGCCGTCCATCCCTCCACCTTTAACGAACATCAGCTCTTGCATCTTGCCGCTCATGTCGAGCACTTCTCCACCCATCCCATCGGAGCTGCCTTGCGCGATGCCTTCCCTGATGAGGCTACCGATGGTTGTCTGGTCTCTGACGTCGAGGAGATTGCCGGTCACGGCATCCGTGCGAAGGTGGGAGATAAGGTGGTCTGTGTGGGTAATGCGAAGATGATGGACGTTGTGGGTGCCACGTCGCAAGACTGTCCCTTATGTGAACACGGTCATCAATCCCTTGCGGGTACCATTATCCATGTGGCGGTAGATGGCAAGTATGCTGGTCATATCGTCATCAACGACCAAATCAAGTCCGACAGTGCCGAGGCCATCGCCGCCCTGAAGTCTCTCGGTGTCAACCGTACCGTCATGCTCACCGGCGACCGCAAGGAGGTGGCCGCTCATGTCGCCGGGACCCTCGGCCTCTCCGAGTACCACGCCGAGCTTCTGCCTGCCGACAAGGTGGCTCAGGTAGAGCCGTTGAAGAATTTTGCCTTCGTCGGCGACGGCATCAACGATGCGCCTGTCTTGGCCCGTGCCGATGTCGGCATCGCCATGGGCGGTTTGGGAAGCGACGCTGCCATCGAGGCTGCCGACGTGGTGCTGATGGACGACAAACCCTCGAAGATCGCCCTCGCCATCCGTATCGCCCGCCGCACGCTGGCCATTGCCCGCCAGAACGTGGTCTTCGCCATCGGCGTGAAAGTGGCTGTACTCATCCTCGCCACCTTCGGTCTCGCCACGATGTGGCTTGCCGTCTTTGCCGATGTAGGTGTCACCGTCCTCGCCGTCCTGAATGCGATGCGCGCACTTCGTTGAGTGAAGAAAGCTGCAAAAAAGTTTGTAGTCTTGAAAAATTGTTGTATCTTTGTCCGCACAATCATGGATTGAACGATATGACATTCAGAAAGGCTCTTTTTTCCACGATTAAGTTGCTGGCCGCCGTAGTGGTCGTGCTGCTGTTGCTGACGGTATTCCTCTGCAACAGCAGTTTCGTGCAGAATAAGATGATAGGATTTGCAGCCGAGGCCATTAAGAAAGAACTTCATGCTGAGGTGCAGATAGGCAGCATAGGACTTAACCTGTTGGGACAGCGTGCATCTGTCAACGACGTGGTGATTAAGGATCAGCAAAATCGCGACATGCTGAGAGTGAAGGAGATAAGGGCCAACCTGCGTCTGTTGCCTCTACTGCGTGGCCGGGTTCTGCTTAAAGAGCTCAGTGTGAGCGATGTTGATGTGCTGGTGGTACAGCCAGAAGATGGACCCGCAAACTACCAGTTCATCCTTGATGCAACCAAGAAGGACAAGAAGAACAAGAAAAAGAAGAGCACAGCCTTTCAGCTGGACTTGAGACACGCGCTGCTGAAGCACCTCAACGTCAAATATAACGATGAGGACTTCCAACTTGATCAGGCCATCTACAGCTACTGGCGAGGGAAGCACAAACTGACAGTCCATCATCTTCAGACGGATGTGACGAAACAGATGAAGAAAGACACGATTGACTGGCACTTCGACACGGGTATGGTGACTGCCACATTGGATGATGACGGAAATAAACGTGTTGACATAAAGGGCTTGAAGGTCATCAGCGACAACCATAAGCCCCGTCGTAATACGAACAGGCCCTATCGTGGTGCCTACGACAGGGGACATCTGGATATGACTGCCGACATGGGCATCGACATACTGCACTATGGGAAAGACACGTTGAGTGCACGACTCACCAACTGCTGTGTCATGGATACGGTGACAGGCATAGACTTCAAAGATGTGACGGCAGATATTTCTGTCCGTGGCAAGCGGGTACATCTGTCAGACCTCATGATTCAGCAGGCATCCACAAAGATTAATGTGGCTGCGGGCGATATCATGTTACCCGACAAGAAGAAGGGAACATCATTGCAATATCGTGCCGACTGTATCACTGCCCGTGTCATGCTAAAGGATATCTCACAGCCTTTCGCACCTGTGCTAAAGAAGTTCTCTATCCCTCTGAATCTGAGAGTAAGCCTTAGCGGGACGAATAAGGGGATGACATTCCGTGGCGTACATGTGAACACAGATGACATGAAATTCGTTGTCAACGCCACAGGCATCATGCGCGATCTGGACAAAGGCCGTGATTTCGCACTCCATTTCGACGTTCACGACATGGTGGCCAAGCCCGGTATCAAGGACAAGATCATCAACCAGTTCACGGTGAAGAAATACATGATGTATCAGGTCTATGCGTTGGGTGTCATCAAATATCATGGCAGCTTCGACATCCTTTGGCGGAAAGAACAGTTCAGGGGTCTTCTCAATACAGAGAAGGGCGATATCGACTTCGATTTCCAACTTGACGGAAACACCAAATATCTTACGGGCCGTGCCAGTTCCAACATGCTGAAATTAGGTGAGCTCTTCGATCTGAAGAGAATCGGCACTATCGACTGTTCGGCCACCTTCAGTATCGACTATTCGAAGCAGCGCACTGCAGAAATACGTAAAGAGAAGGGCGGCAAACTGCCTATCGGTAAGGTGACGGCTGACATCCGCCAGGTGGAATACAGAAAGATCACGCTCAAGAATATCATGACCAACATCGATAGCGACGGTGCTGTGGCTAAAGGTGACGTCACCATAAAGGGCAGTATGACAGACCTGATGCTTGAGTTCTCCTTCACCAACACCACCGAGATGCACAAGATGAAGGTAAAACCCAGGCTCAAGTTCCGCAAGATGTTTAGAGATTGAATGTCAGTAAAAAGCCGGACGCTTCACGTAGCATCCGGCTTTGCAATTGTTTAGCAGCTCTTGCGCCAGAGGTTGGGGCCGATCTTCTCGATGAGGCCTTCCTTCATCCAGCGGTAGATGATGGTCTTTACCACAGGTGACTCGTTGTTCGCCAGGCGCAGTGCCACAAGGTCTTCTTTCGTAAACTCTTTGGGGAGGACATCGAGATAACGGACGTTACCCTTGGCAGCCTGCGTGCTTAGAGTGCCGTTGTGGATTGCATCGATCCTGTCGCCATAGATCTGCAGCTGATAGTAGAGACAGCGCTCTGCAAACCAAAGGGCGAACTTGATGGCGCGCTCCGTCTCCTGACGACCTTCAAGCAGATAGGCGATGATGCCAGCACGGAAGCCGTTGAGGGCTGCTCGACGACGGAACACATCGAGTGAGTATCGCAGCGTCTGCAGAAACTCCTGACGCTTCCCTTCGTCCCATTCCTCGATGGCCTTGTTGATGAGAGGCAGATCCACCTCGCCCTCTTCATCCATTAGACAGAGGCACTGACGCTTCACTTTCTCTTCCTCTTCTTTTGTCCAAGGAACAAACTGTGGCATCTTGGCACCCACCATATCGGGCAGAATCACAGGCGTCACTCGGCTCACCAAGCCGCTCTCAGCATCAGCGAAGAAAGCTCGACATTTGTTGGGCGTGCCACACATCACCATATTGTAATAGAGGGTGACCTTGCCAGAGAACGAGTCTTTTGAGACACGATGCTGGCCCCAAGGCTTGTTATCGTATGCCAGTCGGAACAGGTCGTTCTTCTGTGTCCACGCACCACCCTTGTTGTTCTTCAGCACCGTCTCAATCTCAGGAGCATAGGTGAAGAGATGCTTGCCCTTGGCATAGAGGGCTCGCTCCAAGAAGGCCGTCACACCGATATTTGGCTCGATGATACGGATGTTGGAACAAGGATTCTCCACCTCTTTGCCATCTTTCTTGGCCAGCGAGTAGGCTATCTCCTTCTGCCATTCCACCTCGTCCTGCTTGATGATGGGATCCATCAGCAGCGCCATCTCGTCATCGACGAACGACTTACCTGTAGCCTGAGGCGCCTCGATGTCGACGATGAAACTGGCAGAATTCAGTTTGCCGTCGCGATAACGAGCTCGTACACTAGTAGCCAACGTGCCCAGCATAGGCATTGCTGCTATCAGCGTGGCCTCTTTGAACTCCTCAGGAGCGTGGTCGGAGAGATCCTGAAGGATGCCAGGCAGCTCATTATTCACAGGAGCGACAAGCGATTCTTCCTCATTCTCAGGGTTCTCTTCCTTCGCAGTGTCCAACGATGCGAGCACCTCTTTCATCTGCGAGGGCATATCCGTAGGACGGACACTCGCGACGGCACTCTTGATGGTAGAGATAACCTCGTGGTCAGAGAGTCCCCAGTGGGGCAGAATAGCGAAGAGCTTCTGTTCGTCGAAGTCGCAGATGAAGCGCAGATAACGGCTCATGGTGTAGAGGGCCGTGTTGCGCTCACCTTCAGCAGGTGCATCGCCATAACCCAGTTTCCAGAGCAAGGCCTGCACGATCTTCTCGTAGGCGATTCCCTTGTAATTTAGAGGTGAGAGGTCAGAGGTGAGAAGTGAGAGATGTGTCTTTTCAACCTCCGTCTGCACCACCTTATTAATAATAGGTGTGGCATACAGCATCTTCTGCTCCTCGGTGAGAGGCTCAAAGACCACCGGATCCAACAGCTTCACATACTGCTCTGAGACCATAAAACAGCAACGGGCCAGATCTGTTACATGCGAGTCGTAACTGACACCCAGCCGACTCGCCAGCTTCTGGATGTCCTCCTCGATAGAGAGACCAGGTGTGCGCCAAGCCCAGATGTGGGTTCCCCCACCGGCACTCTCGGCAAAGTACACGATTCGGAACTCTGCAATCAAGTTCTCCTCGCGTACCTTATTCCAAAGAGTTTCCGTCAGCCCCTTCTCGTCGATGTCGAGGAAGAAGAGTCCTGAGGGCTGGGCATCTTCGGCTTTACGCACACCATTGGTGAAACACTCTGCAAGAGGAAGCCACACGGGCAGTTCCTTCTTGCGATCCAAATTCTTGTTCTGCTTCACGTCTGTGAGGATGTCCTCTACGTGATTCTCCGCCAGCAGTTGACGGTAAGCAGCCATGCTCGCCTGGCGAGGCTTGCCGCTAAATGAATGACTAAGTGCTATCATAAGCGGCTGCAAAGAAATAAGGGAAAAAAAGGAAATCCAAACGGGATTTCCAAGGAAGTTTTCCCCTAAGCCCTTTCTTTCGCCATGATAGCTGTTAACTCGTTGATTGTCTGCTGGTTAAAGTCTTCGGCTGGTGATCCGATATATTTCTTGAAGGTGTCAGATTGTTTGCCGTTGTTCAGAGATTTTCCCAAAGTGACGGATGTGTTCTGTCCGTAGAACTTATACTTTTCCTGAAGCCAGCCCACGATATGACAGAACACCTGCATGTTGAATCCTGCGTTGTGGACGCTGGTGCCGAAGTCCATTAGTTGCGAGGCGATGATGTCGTTGAGCACGATGTCATCCCAGATCTCGTCGTAGTGGTCGTAGTATTTGTCTGCCGCCAATTCCCTCAGTTTCTGTGCAACCTCGCAAACGCCTTTCTCCATCAGTCCACGTTCAGGCTCCACTGGCCCTTGCTCCTTCTCGATGGCATCCGTCTTGGCCGTGAGCCAGAGCAGACGTAGCATATCTTCATCGCTCAGGTCAGCCTCCTTCAGAGCATGGCCAAAAGCCTCGGGCGACTCCTCCATCTTCGTGTAGAGGTAGCGGTTGATGTCGAGCAGGTCTTGCTTCACCTCCTCGGCGTCCTTGCGGAGTTCCGTTTTCAGGCTACCCTTTTGTGCCAAGTGGCCGACGTGGCTATGCCAGTATTCTTTCCAAGCCTCGCTCTTCAGCAGCTCCTCCTTGGCGGCCTGGAAGATGGCGTCGACTTCGGCATCATTCTTCTTGCGAAGATCGTTGGCATCGAGGACTAATCTGACAGCCACTTGGATACTGGCCATCCCCGTGGCCATCAGTTGCTTGGAGCTGGCTGCAACCTTGCCGAGATTCTCGCCGAGATAGACTAGTGCGTCAAACAGCTCGTCGCGTTCTTTCTGCTGCTGTTCGTCGGGCTCCTCCTCTTTCACCAGCGCTTGCATCGTCTGCCAGGCATCATCGGAATCCATGTTTGGCAGATAGTTCTTCTGGTAGAGCTTACGTACCTCAGCGTTGCCATCCTGACCTGCCTCTTTGGCTTTGGGCATCATGTCGGAGAGCCGTCTCCAGACGTTTAGCGGCTGAATCGACAGTTCAGAGGTTCTGGCACTCAGCATGGCCGCAATCTCACAGTTCATGCGCTGGTCGGCCACCATCCGTTCCAGCTGTTCACAGAAGCTTTTCAGCAGCACCGCCTGCGGACGCCAGTTGATGGCAAACATCGTGGAGAGCACATGTTGCAGGCGATTGAACACGGCCATCGCCTCTGTTCCTTCATCGTCGTAGAGTCCCTGCTCTCGTTCCTTCGTAATCTGCTCCATGCGACTGGCTGCCACGTCCCAGTTATACGCCATGTATGCTATCAGCCCGTTTGTCTCGTGGTCGAGCGCCACCTCAAGTCGGTTTAGGTCTTTTATTTCATCCTTATTCATCATAGTCGTACACCTTATTATATATATAGACGGCAAAGGTACAAATAAGCGAGCACAATACAAAACAAAAAATGCTTTTTTCCTGGAAATGGTCACACGGTCACAGCTGTGACCATGTGACCGATAGAATCGGAATCTTAGAATATTGTAAATATATTTCGTTATATTTAGTTTTTCGGTGACAAATTTGCATCTATCTGATTTATAGCATATTAGATTCGACTATTTTAGGGCTAAGGAAACTGGGACTTTGGGCTAAGGAAACTCTGACTTTCCTGCCACCTTTCTCCCAGAAACCTGCCACCTTTCCTTGAGTTATCTTTATGGTGATATTGTGTGTAAAATAATTTCATTTTATTATAATCTATTGGTCACATGGTCACAGCTGTGACCGTGTGACCGCAGGGTGTCTTTGTTTTGCTATTTTTTCTCGAAGTTGATGCCGGACTTCTTGCCACAGATGTATGCGATGGGGGGATGGTTGCCTTGTCGGAGGTTGTCGAGATAAAGCGGCTCTCCCTCTACGATGAGGCTACATTCAAAAGTATCGCCTTTCTTCAGGCGGGTTTTCTCTGAGGCCGTTACAATAAATCGCAGTTCACCCAGATATTTGATGTCACATACCCTTTCAGGTTGCCAAGTCAGACGCAGACAATCACCCAATGCCAACTCATTAGTAACATTCAGTCGCCTGCTTAAAACCGGATTACTGCCTTCTGCCTCTAATGGCGAACTATTCTGCTGAAACTCCTCCCAATTCCGATAGCCCAGAAACTGGGCCAGAATGCTGAGCGTACTCTCCCTTGGGATAACCTTCTCGTCCAGATATCCCCAGATTCGCATTAGCGTTGTACGGCTGATCATGATCTGCAATCTAGAATAGATGCGCTCCCTCAAGTACTCAAAATCATTCGGAGTACGCATCTCCCGACCTAATGCTGTCTCAATTTCATTCTTCAAACGTTGCGTCATAAGCATCTTTCAGTTTATAAATCTTCAGAGTCCACTTCTCGGTGATTTTGCCAAGATGGGCATATAGTGCTGTCTTCACCTCAGACATCTCCTCTGCGGTCAGATTCCCGCCAACTTCATTGAGAGCCCCGTCAACGAAAGTACCAGAGTTCTGTATCGTCGTATAAAAATCAGGGCTGAGATACAAGATACTCGACAGCGTGTCGATGTGCTTGTCCATCTTGGTCTGAGCTAATTTGCGGTCTATGGCTTTCTTGCCTAAACTTATAGCCTGCCTCACACGCAACCAGTTGTCCTCCTGTTGGCTCTGACGGTCTGTTACTTCCTCTACACGTTCTTTCAACTTTAATACGCTATCCTTCTGAACTGTCAGTTGTTGCTCTGTACTGTCCACTCTCGACATTACACCCCAAACGACAAAAACCATCAATAGCGCAACGACAGCTATACCACCCAAAGCCCATCCTGTTCTCATTAAACGATGCTGCTTGCTGATGGCATCCTGCAACTCACACACGTCCTGATAGCGATTTTCTATTGGAGCCTTACACCTATTTATTATATATAGGTAGGAACGGCCCAACTCCATCTGCTCCATGATGACGCCTAAGCTATATATGTCGTTTCTGACATCTGCCTGCGGCTTTTCCTTTTGTTCTGGTGACATATATCGGGGTGTCCCGCCTGGTTGTTTTAGCACCGTGTGGCTGTCTGTGTCAGCCAGTCCGAAGTCTATCAGCTTCACCCTTCCGTCGTTGCGGGTTATCATGATATTCTCTGGCTTCAGGTCTCTGTGTACTACGCCTTTTTTGTGGATATAGTCTACGATTTCCGTCAGTTCGCTTATTACCTTCCTTCGCATCTTCAGCGGATGGTCATACTCAAGCCACTTCTTCAAAGTCATACCGTCCAAATACTCCATGACGATACACTCCCCAAGCCCACCCACAGATTCCAACCCTATAGCATTGGCTATGCCTGGATGCTGCAGTTCCATCAGAATCTCCAGTTCCTTTCTTAACCGCTGTCGATAAACTTGTTGGGTGGAAACCTCCTTTTTCAAGCCTTTCAATAGCCACCATCGGCCATAGCGTTTTGCCCGAGCCACAATGTTCACTTCCGATGTGCTCAATATTTCCACATCGGTAAATGTCCGGCTGATGCCCTCGAAAGAATCCTCCAAGTATCCAGAGGCAGAAGAATCGTTGTCCTGTTGCATGGTGCAAAAGTAATAAAATGGATGCAAATATACAAACTTTTTCACCAAAAGGAATGAAATGGAACAACGCATATTACTCGAAAACCATTAATTTTGCCTCCAAAACAAAAAAAACAGCTCACAATGTTGCAACTTTCAAAATTATTACCTATCTTTGTGGCGTGGTTCAGTAATGATCCACGACATCGAGGAGAGCGATTAAGCTTTGACCCGCCTGTGAATCTGGAAAATTCAATGTGTACGGGAGATAAGTCTGAAAGCTGCTTCTCCTGCAGTAGCATTTATACTGCTTTTCCCACTATGGGATCAGCTCACATAAATACCTGCAGGTGTGAGCTGATTTCATTCTTACGTACACGGGTATTCCAGAACCTACAGGTTAAAGGATGGCAAGTAGGCTCACACTCTTTGTGCGTAATTTAGAACTTGAGTATTATTAACTAACAATTAAAGAATGGATATTGGAATTTGTAGTATTATCGTCGCGCTCATAACGGGTATTTCAAGTATCGTGACCGCTATTATATGGGGGTATGTACCTAAAAAACGTTCCCAAGAAATTAAACGTTTAAGGAGAGAACTCCTTGAGGTTTACATTGGAGCATACAACCTTAAAACTGTTGAAGAATCTTTAGAAGCCGAATCTGGCGTTTCGAAGATAGTAGCAAGAAAAGATTAATGATAACAGAAAAATTAGAAACAAAGAGAATTGAGAAACGTATACAAGCTTTACAGCAGTTGGTTGGGGGGTCCGAATAGAAATAATGATAAAGAATACATGACTTATAAACATTTAACACAACTTAAATTATGAAAAAGCTATTATTATTTACGATGCTACTGCCCATGATGGTAAGTGCACAAGAAACTGTTGAAATTAATGGAATTTATTACAAACTTTCGGATGCTAACAAAACTGCAGTAGTAACTAAAAACCCTCATGAGTATTCTGGTGAGATTATCATTCCGCAAGTAGTGGAGAGATATGGAAGAAAATATACTGTAACAAAAATTGACTATGGTACATTTTGGCTTAATAGAGGAGTAACTTCCATTCACATGCCTATTACCATAGAAGAAATTGGAGATAAAGCCTTTATAAATATTGATCTTCCATCTCTTGAGATACCTCAAAATGTAGTAAAAATAGGAGAATGGGCGTTGATGTATAATGAAAATATAAACATCTATTGTTATGCAAAGACCCCTCCCGCAATAGGAAAGGATGTTTTTCATAAGTCAAAAAACTTCATGCTCTATGTGCCAGAAGAAAGCCTCGACAAATATAAGAAGGCTGACCAATGGAAGAAAGCCAAGAAGATACTTCCAATCACAAGCGTAAGTTGGGCCGTACAACAACAGGAACGTTATCTTGCTGAACAAAAACGAATCGCGGAGGAGCAAGAACGCATGCGTATCGAGGCAAGACAAAAACAAATAAGAGACAGCATTGCAAAACGTGAGAAACAAATCAAGGACAGCATCGAGGCAAAGGAAAAACTGAATGCAGATATTGCTGCTGCAGAGAATGGAGACATTGAGGCTTTACTCCGTTTGGGTAATCGTTTTATGAATGGCGACGGTGTTGAGAAAGATATAAATCAAGCCATTGCTAATTATAAAAAAGCGGCAGAAAAAGGGAATGTAGATGCTCAAGTAAAGTTAGGCGAAATATATTATTACGGTAAAGACGTAAGCATTGATGAAAAAGCAGCTAAAATTTGGTTAGATAAAGCTGCTGCTAAAGGAAATGAGAGGGCGAAAGCAATACTAAAAAAATATGCTATTGGACGTGATTCATATTGGGATAACAGAGGCTGTTGGAAAATGGCTTTCCCAAATGGCGTAATAGTATTACCTAATACAGATAAAGGGGCAATAGAAACAAATAACTTTATTGTTATTGTTGGCAGTGATGGAGAATTACTAGACGAAGATGACTTTGTTAAAATAGCAACTGGGAAGAAAAAATTTGAGTCAATCATTAGAATCGAAGTAGATAAATCGAGTTTAGATGATTATAGGAAATTAACTAATAATCAGAAAGAAGCATTATTGAAAAAAGAATTGTCTGCATTTTCAACTAATATTAGTGCTCGAGTTTATACATATTGGAATATAGGAACCTCTTACGGTAATGAATTAGATGGAACTTTTACAAAAGGTAAATTTCAAACAAATAATGATAGATATGCTTCTCTAGTGAAACAGTTTGGTTTTGATCCTTTAGATTATCCAAGAAAAACTATTGTTCCAGGAAGATCTGTAGACCTCATTAATGAATATGCAGAATTCTGCTCTGATAATGATTTTAAATATTATAGGTTCTCTTTAGTTAAAGACAATGGAACAACTAAAGTATATAAACTGCTCTGGAATGGAGGAAAATGGACAGGTTCTATGTGGGTCAGGAATAATAAAGTAACAAGCGTTAAATGGCTAAAATAATAGTTTGGGTAAAAATCATAGAATATGCGAGGAAATTAGGTTAATAACATAAAAACATAGTATCACATGAAGAAGATTACGATGAGCGTTTGCAGCATTGCCGCTCTGTTAGGCATCGTCCTGACGTTTGCAAGCTGTAAGAGTAAGGAAGAAAAGATAGCTGAAGCTATCGAGTTGTTGAACCAGGAGAAGTATGCTGAAGGCTTAGCCCTCTATCAGGAGATAGAAGATGTGCAGGATACCGTACTTCTGAACAAGTTGGCAAAGCTCTATGCAGATGGAAAAGGCTTTGAGCAGGATTCAGCCAAAGCGCTTCAGTTATGGGAGAAGACAGCGGACTTAGGTGATCCAGAAGGTATGTTACAACTAGGGTTAGCATATGAACTTGCTATGGGAGGTTATAAGAAAGATATGAAAAAAGCACTTGAGTATTATGAAAAAGGAGGTGAAAAGAATGATCCGATAGGCCTCTATAATGCTGCATTGATATATCTGTATGATAAAGGCAAAGATGCTGTAGAGAAAAATCCAGAAAAAGGTATACAATTGTTGAAAAAGGCTGTAGACTTAAAATATGTGCCGTCTATGAACAAATTGGGTTATATTTATGAAGATGGAGATGGCGTACTTGTAAACATGGAAGAGGCGCTCAAGTATTTTGAAATGGCAGCAAGTAATAATGATAAGGACGCGTTGGACGAATTAGGCAATATGTATGACAAAGGAAAAGGTGTAAAGAAAGACCAAAAGAAGGCCTTTGAATATTGGTTAAAAGCTGCAGAGTTAGGGTATCAATATTCTCAATACAGCGTTGCTTGGGACTATGCAAACGGTGTTGGTACTAAAAAAGATAGCAAAAAAGCTGTAGAGTGGTATCTTAAAGCTGTTAACCAAGGAAATGTTTCTGCAATGCTAAATCTTGGCTATATGTACGAAAAAGGAGATGGTGTGGAACAGAATTGGCAGAAGGCGACTGAGTTGTATCTGAAAGCCGCAGAAAAAGGAAATGTCCAAGCACAACATAATATAGGTTGGTGCTATTATCATGGAAAAGGTGTCCAAAAAAACTTAAAGGAAGCATCCAAATGGTTCCAGAAAGCTGCTGATCAAGGACATGAAGGGGCTCAAGGATGGGTAGACATCATGGTGACAAATGGAGAGCTATATTAATGATAACGCCTTATGAGAAAGATAATCTTTGCTTTTAGCGCATTGGCGATGTTGGTTTTGGTAATGGCCACAACTGGTTGTAACTCATCAGCCAAGCGGCAGCAGGCTATTGCAGACTCTATCGCAAGGGCCGATTCTATCGCCAAAGCAGACTCTATCGCCAATGTGGCAAAAATGATAGAGGAGCAGGCTCCAGTAAAAATCAAGGAGTTTTACGACAAATATGTTTTTGGAACAACTACTCTCAATGATGAGAACGTTAAAGAGTATTGCACAGAGAAGTTGAATAAGAAACTGCACGAAGCATATGAGAACATAGGCAATGCTATAATGAAATTCCGGAATGAAGGCCCAATTGGCAATTCTGATGGGCAATTTCTAACTGATGTGGAAAGACTTGGTGATGGCAAGTATAAAGCTTGTTATATCGACTGGGGCGTATCCCAATCAGCCATACTGACGGTAGTCGTTGTAGACGGCAAAGTTCTAATGGATGAGATAGAAAAGAAATAGCTTAAACGCTTAAACATCTGAAGTGATCTCTGTTTTGGGAGGTCACTTCATTTTTTGAGAATCAACTTATTAAACTAAAAAAGAATTACAATGATTTTACTAAACGATATTTTACAACTGCCTAACCCCAAGGAAGTAAAATTGAGATTCAATTTGAACTTTGGCAATAAAAGGCCGGCTATTGATTACTTTACAGACCAGACGACAGCAAGTAAAAAGAAAATGTTAGATGGCCAATATTGGAATTATGGAAAAAAAGGAAACTTCTCTGTAGGTAATATCTCTATAGGTTTTGTGCCTATACCTGGGAAGACTGATTGCTGGTTACTATTCCATGTTGGTAAAGTTACAAAAGACTTAAAAGTTCGCAATGGGGTAGGTTATGAATTTGTCGACCTAACTAACTATGACATGTTTGTTGGTCGTATCGTCATTAGGTTTAAGAATCAGAGTCAGAACTTAATTCGTAGGGGAGACACAACACTGCAACTATGCGAAATTGAGGAAATATTACCCAATGTATATAATAATGATTTCTTTCCTGGTTATGCTAACGTGAATTTTTCGTGGAGATCACTTCAGATACTCATTACTAAGAGTAGTTGGAGGTCTGCATTAGGAAATCAAAAAGGTGTGTATCTGTTGGTTGACTGTAAGACAGGTAAGCAATATGTCGGTTCCGCTTATGGTCATGATATGCTTCTTGGGAGATGGGAAACCTACATAAATACTTGTCATGGCGGTAATAAAAAGATGAAAAGACTGCCTATAGATTATATAAAAGACAACTTCTATTTCTCAATTCTTGAGACTTTTAACCAAAATGTTGATGACCAAATAATAATTGATAGAGAATCTTATTGGAAGGAAGTATTAAGGACAAGGCAATTTGGATATAACGACAATTAATGGAACATAATAACAAGAGAAAGAAGACAATCGCCCGCTTTCAGCGTATCTGCTGCAGAAGCGGGCGATTAAACTTAGTATTACTTACAACTTCTTGCGCCCCTACGGTGGCAAGCGGCCAAGCCGAGTCCATCTTACATTTTAAATATTCATCAAAAGTTGGTCGTTTTGCTTCTATGCAAACAAATCGTCCATCATGACCTGCTTCTCAATACCGCTGTGCTTACCATATGTAATGCCTGTTGTTTATAAGCAAAAGCGAATGATCCATTCCTTGAAGAAAGGGTCTTCAATTTCATAGTCGTTCACCCGTATTACATAACCGACTTTCATCAGTCGCTTGATACCGCTAAATGATGTGCTGGTGGCTACTTGGCGATTTTGCAAGGGATTGACGCCTTTGCTCAAACTCATCATGATAGAGCGGTCTGTGCGATTGAAGTTCAACCATAGGCGTTCAAAATCCAAATCGTGCGTCCGTACTATCTTGCTGATAGCTTCACAGACAACTCCATCAACAAGATTGTCGTAGGAGACCATTTCCCATACTTGGGCAGACAACTGCTGAGTATAGTATGGATGGAGATTGGTAAAGGTAAGTATTTCATCAACTATACTGTCCAGCTTGGTTTGCTCTTTTATCGGCAAACGAGCTGAAACATACAGCCTGAAATCATCGTATGGGATCTTAGTAAGGCGCATCAGTTTTCCGAAATGATAGAAAGGTGACTTCTTGCGTTCAAATATCTCTGTCATCATCGACTCCTGACTGCCTAATAGAATATAATTCAAATTCTGTTGGGTCTGCATAATGGAGCGCAGCTGCTTGTCCAAACCCTTACGAATGTTCAGGATTTCCTGAAACTCATCGAACACGACAATCAACTTCTTTTCTTTTGTACTCACCTTTTCTATCAAACCCATCGCATCTTCCAAAAGCACTATGCTGTTCACAACAGGTTGGAATGAAACGTCAATGCTATTTGTAACGGGGTTAGAAGAAACGGTAGGTATAAACCTGAAATGGGTCATCAGGTGCTTGATTCTCTCCATGGGGTATAGTCGGAACAATTCTCGCAACAACTTGGAGGCAAAATCCTCGACACTCAGCATATTCTGCATGTTGAGAGAGATGCAAGGGCGTCCAGACTCCTTCACAGCCTTAGCAACAAGGCTTGACTTCCCAAATCGTCGAGGACTAATAAGTATCAAATGGTTCTGACTGTTCAAAGACATCAGAACTTGCTTCAACTCATTGATTCTGTCAGTAAAAAACTCATTATCAACTAGTACACCAAACTTAAAAGGATTCTCCATATCTTGCTATTTTTTCGGCAAAGATACAACATTCTTTTGATACAAGCAAATAAATAAAAGACTTTATGCGAAAAAATTCGCAACGAAGAATTTCGCAATGAAGATGTGCCCAAATAGATCAAGAAACACATGGTGCCAGGAACGATGTTTTCGTCGATATACAAGACATGGGTAACGAATTGATCGCAACGTCTTCCGATGGCCTTTCCTAGTTTAAGCGAAGGTAAATATGGAAGAGTATTTAAAAGCAAAGAGTGACTGTAAATTGGCGGAATAATATTATTATTATTTCGGATATTTGCAGAAATTCTGAAGTTCCGCTTCAGATTTTCTGCATTTTTCTTGCGCAGTAACTGCACTAACATCGCTCAGGATTGTGGTGTGTCAGCCAAAACGGTGAAAGAGTATTTTGCTATTCTTGAAGAAACGATGCTGGGCTTCTATCTGCCTGCTTACACTAAGGTAGTGAAGCGTAAACTTATTCAATCACCTAAGTTCTATTATTTCGATGTCGCAATCCCTAATCATCTGTTGCATCGCAGAATACTCCAGCCTGGTACTGACATATATGGGCATGCACTAGAACATTTTGTTGTGCAGGAGTTGAGGGCTTTCGTCTCTTATACATTTGGCGAGGATAAAACCATGAGTTATTGGCGTACCCTCGATAATAAATATGAGGTAGATGTTTTGATATGCGACGCTCTTACTAATAATGTAGAAATTGCTATTGAGGTTAAATCTTCTGAGCGTGTAGTTTCGAGTGATACCAAAGGACTAAAAGCCTTCAGTGAGGAACATCCTGATACTAAACTGATCATGCTGTCAATGGAGGAAAGACCAAGAATGCTGAATGGAATTGAGATATGGCCTGTAGAACAATTTCTTCCTCGACTTTGGGCAAGGAAAGTTTTAATCAAATGAGAAAGTGGTTGATCATCTTGATGACATTATTGGCGATGAGTGTTCAGGCCCAGCGCCAGCAGATCTCGTATGTTGAAGAAACAAAGAACTGGTATTACGTCTACGATGAGGCGGGCAAGAAGATTGGCGGTCTTTCGCGCAGCAGCGTGGGGGATCTGAAAGGCTGGGGCAGC
This sequence comes from Prevotella sp., assembly GCA_016286585.1. Classification (GTDB taxonomy): domain Bacteria; phylum Bacteroidota; class Bacteroidia; order Bacteroidales; family Bacteroidaceae; genus Prevotella. The sequence goes on from JAEETC010000005.1 coordinate 35,766, forward strand.
GACTTCTTTGTGGCGAAGTACTACTCTTACTATCGCATCTACGACGCTAAAGGCAAAGTGCTGAAAGCCATGAATGTCTCGGATGTTGGTGAGATTGTCGGCGTATCGGGCAACATCATCACCAGCCGCAAAGGCAGTTGGATATTTGTATGGGACAAGAATGGCAAAAAGATTAGTTCAAGGTCAGCGAACTGAATTTAAAAATGAAAGGTTATCACGTTTGAACGACAACGCTTTCCTGGTTTAAGTGGAGGTAATGGCAGTTTGGATTCTAGCGCTAATTTCGATTCAGCCAGTAATTTATAATCCACAGGCCATCAGTCAAAGGCGAATTCTACGGTGATGAGGTCAAGTTTACTGTTGACTAATTATTAGCATCGCATCAACAACATCGTAGGTGGAGAGAACAAAGGAGTCTCTCCACCTGCCTTATTTACACTAGTTTAATCTCTGGAATGACAAGATCAGTATCACTCGCGGTCTTGTCGGACTGGTAGAACATGCAATAGTAAATAGGCAAATAGGTAATACCATCTCTAACATAGACTTCACGTTCATTGCTTAGAACCACAGCATGATGGATGTTATAGTCTGGAGTCTCAAGGAAATTGTCAAGTGCACTATGTACAGTATAGTCCTTGCCCGACTTCACTTCAATAGGGAGTATTGTCAGGTTGGTGTAGTCATCTACAAGGAAATCGACCTCTCCTTTTTGCTTATTGTCATAATAGTGAAGTGGAAAGCCGTGCGCATGTAACTCCTGTGCAACAACGGTTTCATAAACAGCTCCGAGATTCACGCTTCGTTCATCCCTCAGAACAGCATTGATATTTGTGCCATAAAGGAGGAAAGTCAGCAGCCCCACGTCATTCATGTAGAGCTTGAGGAGGTTCTTGTTTTCCGACTCCAATAGCGGAAACCTTGGATTGCTGATGGCCTGAACGGCAAGCGCGATTCCGGAATTGGTAAGATATTCAAACTCGTCAGCATAGTCGCTGAATTGCTTGTGACCAGCCGTGTCCTCAATCCTCTTCACAACGACCCGTTTTTTCTTGTTCTCCATATTTGAGGGAATGAGGTCGTAAATTTTCCTGATGACAAGTTTCTTTTCAGCATCATACTGCGAAGCATCAACCCTATATAGTGCATGAATGTCGCGCTGTACCTTCCTTACCTGTGCAATATTCCTGTTCTCCAGGAATTTGTTGATGGCCTCAGGAAGTCCGCCAACAAGAAGGTAAATCTTGAATTGCTGCAGCATATAGTTGTGGAGTGACTCGTTCAGCGATTCTCCTTTCAGGAACTTGTCCCTGATAGCGTCTATCGTTTCCTGCGCGCACCCCATGGCCAGCAGGAACTCCTCGAAATCTAGCGGGTACATCTCTTCTATGGAAATGCTACCGATAGGAACAGATGCGGTCTCTGACAATGCTACGCCCAACTCTGACCCACTTGCTATATATGTATATTTGGCCTCCTGGTTCAGAAACTTCAGCATGGTCATCAGATGGGGATAACTCTGTATCTCATCTAAGAACACCAGCGTTTCTTCCTTTCGTCCCAGACGGTTACCAGCAATAGCTCCTAACTGCAGGTAGAAATCGTCGGTTGTCCTGACTGTAGCGAAGATGCCGGCACCCTCTTTATCCGCCTTCAGATTGATTTCAACGTAGTTCTTGAACGTTTTCTTGCCTACGTAACGTATAAGATACGACTTTCCAATCTGCCTGGCTCCATTTACCAGCATAATCTTTTGTGGTTCCTTTTGTAGAAACTCTTCTATCCGACTTGTGAACTTCCTGTAAAGCATAACTATATTTAGTAATTTGGCTGCAAATATACGATTTTTACTGTAATTTTGCAAATAAATCGGGATTTTTTCTTTATTTTATATGCCACTTTCGGGATTTTTTCCTTCAAATGGGATGTAATATTGGGGACTTTTTCATTTTTATTTTATATATAAGCATTATCTTTGCAGGAAAAAGTGAGAAAATATGATTGACAATCCCTTTTGTTACAAATGGCTATGCTGGGCCGGAGTATTTCAAAGGATGAGTTAAAAATGCTGTCCAGTCATTGCGACAACGAACGACTGGACAGCAGCGAACAGAGGAAAATAGGATTCAGATTTAGTAGGCGTGATCGGTCTTAATCTCCTCCTTCGTCAGTTTCTTACTGTCGATGGCACGCCAGGCGTAGACGATATAGGCCAGCACGAAGGGTACGAGCAACGAGACGTAGAACATCGTGGTGAGCGTGAACTCACTGGAGCAGGAGTTCTGGATGGTCAGCGACGACTGGAGGTCGGCGGTAGAGGGATAGTAGGCCGTGTGGTTCCATGCTGAGCAGAGTAGTAAGGCGAGGACTGTCAGCACGGTGCCGATGCCTGCTGGCCAGATGCCGCCCACGTAGCCCTTAGAAAGGATGGTCTTGCCGATGCCCCAAAGAACAAGCACTACACCTATTAACAATATAATAAGGAGATACCACATGTCGAGGAAGTTCGTCAGATATTTATACGGTTCCATATAGATGAATCCCTCGTCGTTGTAGGCATACCCGTCTTTCAGCAGGAGATGAACAAGATAGGCTACAAAGAGTACAAGGAAAGGCACGGCGGCTCCGATGAGACGTACGCTGCCACGGGAACGGATTTCTTCGTCGGCAACATTGTTCATTACATAGAGGATGCCCAGCACGCGGGCCAGGAAGACAACGGCAAAGCCGAACACAAGCACCCATGGATTTAGCAGGGCGTCAAGACCGTGAGAGGCATTGGCCCATCGGCTGATGATGGGTGTGATGGCTGAGGCATCGATGAGGTTGTCCTTGGCGATGATGAAGTTAGACCCCTCGAAGAAGGTGGCCACAGCTCCTCCCAGAAGCAATGGACCTACGATACCGTTGAGCGTCAGGAAGAACTGGAATGTCTTCGGTCCGAGGATGTTTCCGATCTTATTCTGGAACTCATAGCTCACGGCCTGGAGCACGAACGTGAAGAGGATGATCATCCAGAGCCAGTAAGCTCCGCCGAAGCTCGTGGAATAGAATAGGGGGAAGGAGGCGAAGAACGCTCCTCCGAAGGTGACGAGGGTGGTGAACGTAAACTCCCACTTACGGCCTGTGGAGTTGTAGACGAGTCGTCGACCCTCTTCGGTATAGCCAAGGCTGCGGGCTACGGAGTTGGCTCCCTGCACAAAGAGCAAAAATACCAATAATGCTCCTAAAAGCGATACAATGAAGCACCAATAGTGCTGTAAGAATTCGTATGACATATAAATCTATTTTTATTTTGACATAAGAACATAAGGACATATTATTCAGCAGTGGCAGAAGGACCTTTGGCGATCTGTTTCAGGAGGATGCTGATCTCTACTGCGAGCATCGTAGAGAAGAGAATCAGGAAGAGGAAGAATGTGAGGGCGACGCTGCCTGAATGGAGGTCGGAAACTGCTGCCCATGTAGGTAGCATGTCCTGAATGGTCCACGGCTGACGACCAAACTCTGCAACGAGCCAGCCGCTTTCAGAGCCAATATAACCTAACGGGATGAGGGCGATGGCAACCCAATAGTGCCAGGCGGGCAGGCTCTCGATGGAGCGTTTCTGCCAGAGCCCCTTGGGGAACTTATATGCAGCAGCGAGTACGATGGCAAAGAAGAGGATGAACAGACAGCCCAATCCCACCATGATACGGAAGGCCCAGAAGTTGACGGGGATGAAGGGCACAATGTCATTCTTGTCTTTGATATAGCCATAGCCGAAGTAGGGCATGTTCTCCTTGAGGACAGACAATTGGGAGGCCGCAGTCGTACCGTCGTCGCTTGAGTTGAATTTCGCCTGACGATAGGCAGAGAGAGCGGCGATGGCCTTCTTGCCGCGCTCGATTTTTTCGTCGATGGAAGGCTCCACCTTGCCATCTGGCGTTGTGTAGCCGTTGAGGATGTCGTTGATGCCAGGCACGAAGCCGTGGATATCGTTGGTCGCCATGAACGATAGGGCGTAGGGCATTTCGATTTTCAATGGAGCAGACTCTTCATTGGCATAGTCGGGCTGTGTGAAGGGATTCACCCAGGCGATAGCAGTGAGTCCCACGTCGGTACCTCCGTTGTAGAGGGCCTCCATGGCTGCCAGTTTCATGGGCTGCACAGCGGCCACATCCTGAGCCGACTTATGACCTGTGGCTCCAGCGAGCAGGGCTGCGATAAGTCCCACCCAGGCGCCGATTTTTATACTCTCGATGGCCAGTTTCGTGTTGCGTTTCTTCATCAGATACCAGCAGCAGACACCCACACAGAACACAGCACCGATAATCCAGGCAGAGGTGACGGTGTGGCAGAACTTGCCCACGGCAAAGGGCGAGAGGGCTACATCGGCAAATGAGACCATCTCGTTGCGCATCGTGTCAGGATTGAACTCACAGCCTACAGGATACTGCATCCAGGCGTTGGCCACGAGGATCCACCAGGCAGAGATGGTCGCGCCGAGTCCCGTCAGCCAAGTGGAAGCAAGGTGGAAGCCTGGCGACACTTTCTTCCAGCCGAAAAACATAACGGCTACGAATGTGGACTCCATGAAGAAGGCCACGATACCCTCGACGGCCAGTGGCGCACCGAAGATGTCACCCACGAACCAGGAGTAGTTCGACCAGTTGGTGCCGAACTCAAACTCAAGGATGATGCCCGTGGCGACGCCCATGGCGAAGTTCACGCCAAAGAGTTTCTGCCAGAACTTCGCCGCCGTCTTCCAGAACTCATCCTTCGTGCGATAGTAGTACGTTTCCACGATACCCATGATGACTGCCAATCCCAGCGTCAGCGGGACGAACAGCCAGTGATAGATTGCCGTGAGGGCGAACTGCGCTCTCGACCAGTCGATGGTCCCGGCATCAATGTTTAGAAACAGATTTTGTAACATAACAGTAATATTTATGATTTACGAATTGACTTTTATTGGGCACGGTCGGTGAGTTCGGTGGCTACAAAGTCTGCCTCGTCGCCGTTGGCATGTTGCTTCAGGAAGTTGGGGAAGAAGAATAGCTTCAGTACCACGAAGATGATAAAAAGCTTGATGAGAATGATGGCCCACAGTGTCTTGCCCAGACTCATGTGCCTGAACCCGTCGGCGTATAGGTCATACATCCGATAGAGAAAACTGTCCTTTCGCATAGGAGTAGTCATATTTAACTCGGCAAATATAGTTATTTTATTTGAAATGACCAAACATTTATTAAATTTCTTTGTCGTTTCCATGGAAATGTGTACCTTTGCACTCGATTTTTTATCGATAATGGAATGAAAAAGTATATGATACCACTTCTTGTGGTAGTAATATTTGTATTGTTCGTTGGGGCTGTTTGGCTCTTTCTTAACTTACAGGAGCAGAAGCAGGTCAATGAGGATATGCAGGAACTGGCAGCTCTTGACAAGCAGGAGATGGAAAACGAGTATGAGCGTTTCGCCCTGCAATACAGTGAGATGAAGACGCAGATCAACAACGACTCCATCATCGCCCAGTTGACAGAGGAGCAGATGAAAACCCAGAAGCTTCTGGAGGAACTGAAGCAGGTGAAAGCCACAGACGCCCGTGAGATTGCCCGTCTGAAGAAAGAGCTGGCCACTGTGAGAGCCGTCCTTCGTGACTATGTAATGCAGATTGACTCGTTGAACCGTCTTAATGAAAACCTGAAACGTGAGAACCGTCGTGTGAATGCTGAGTTGCAGGAGCGTAACGAGCAGGTGGCAGGCCTTAACAGCGAGAAAGCATCGTTGTCTGAAAAGGTGGCTATCGCTGCCCAGCTCGATGCCACGAATATCCAGATGACGCTGCTTGACAAGAAAGACCGTTCTATGAAAAAGCCGAAGCTTAAGGACTGTAAGAAAATCCAGGTGTCGTTTACGATCACGAGGAATGTGACAGCGTCGAATGGCAACCGTACGGTCTATGTGCGCATTCAGAATCCTGGTGGCAACGTGCTCAGCGGCGGAGGCTCCTTCGACTATGAGAACCGTTCGCTGGAGTGCTCAATGAAGAAGAGTATCGAGTACACAGGCGAGGAAATGCCTGTGACACTCTACTGGCCTGTGACACAGGTTCTGGAGACTGGACAGTACCGCGTGTCTGTCTTTGTCGACGGGAATATGATAGGATCACGAACATTCAATTTCGAAAAATAAACTAAAACTTGATTGTATGACGAGGAAAGGAATTCTTCTATTCATCACTTTTAGCTTATCGCTTTTCACTTCATCTGCCCAGCGGTTGTTGACTCTCGACAGCTGTCGGCAGATGGCGCTGCGCAACAACAAGCAGATGAGTGTGGCAAAGGTGAAGCAAGACGTGGCGGAGAATCTCCGCAAGTCGGCGCGCACCAAATACCTGCCCCATGTGAGTGCCATCGGTACGTATCAGTACACCAGTAGGGCAATCTCACTGCTCAACGACCAGCAGAAGGCGACACTGCCACACTTGGGTGATGCGACCGTGAGTAGTATGCAGACTGATCTTGCTGGGATAACCGGTAGTCTGCCCATGGAGAATATCAGTATGATGTTGGGCGCAATGGGACTGAAACTGGAAGACTTGCAGAACCTCGGCAATACAGAGATGCAGAAGCTTGGCGACAAGTTGAATGGTATCGGACAGAGTCTGGTCGATGCCCTCGACACGGATACGCGCCATCTCTTCGCAGGGTCGGTGATGGTGGTGCAGCCTGTCTTCCTGGGTGGAAGCATCATCGCCCTGAACAAAATGGCCGATATCAACGAAGAAATGCAAGACAATTCTGCTGAGGCCCGTCGTCAGACTACGATCTACACGACCGACAAGGTGTATTGGCAGGTGGTGTCGCTGAAACATAAGCAGCGTCTGGCCCAGAGTTTCCTCGACCTGGTAAAAAAACTCAGTACAGATGTGAACAAGATGGTCGAGGAGGGTGTCGCTACCCGTAGTGACGGTCTTTCTGTCGATGTGAAGGTGAACGAGGCAGAGATGACACTCCAGAAGGTAAACGACGGTCTTGTGCTCTCGAAGATGCTGCTCTGTCAGACCATAGGCCTGCCTATCAACGAGGCAGTCACTCTGGCCGATGAAGATAACGAGAACATCGCTGTGGTGGAGTTGACGCCAGAACTCAACGTAGAGACGGCTGTGGAGAACCGCCCTGAGCTAAAACTTCTCGAGGGCGGGGTGAAACTTTCCAAGCAGGTCACTAACATCCTCAAGGCCGGCAATCTGCCGATGGTCGCCCTGACGGGAGGCTATGCTGTGACGAACCCCAGCCTGTTCAATGGCTTTGAACGTAAGTTCCAGGGCTTCTGGAATGTCGGCGTGCTGGTGCGTGTACCTATCTGGAACTGGGGTGATGTCATGTATAAGGTACGTGCCTCGAAGGGTGCTACCAGCATTGCGAATCTTGAGTTGCAGGAGGTCCGTGAGAAGATAGAGTTGCAGGTGAACCAGAACACTTTCCGTGTGAACGAGGCAAACAAGAAACTTGCGATGGCTCAATCGAACATCGCCCGTGCCGATGAGAACCTGCGTACCGCCAACCTGGGCTTCCGGGAGGGCGTCATCAGTCCTACCACTGTGATGGAGGCTCAGACGGCCTGGCTACAGGCACAGTCACAGAAGATTGATGCTGAGATAGACGTCCGTCTCTCACAAGTGGACCTCCAAAAGTCACTTGGCATCCTGGAATAGTTAATCATATAGAATTAAAAATTAAATTATAGATATTATGAGCGCAAAAAGTCAACATAACAACATCCTGCTCGCCATAGGTGGCTTCATAGCAGTCGTAATTATTGTGGCACTTATCGGATTCCTCGCCCTTGACCGCGATCCCGATATCATCCAGGGTCAGGTGGAGGTTACTGAATACCGTGTGTCGAGTAAAGTGCCTGGTCGTATCCTCGAACTCCGTGTGAGTGAGGGTGACTTTGTGAAGGCTGGTGATACTCTTGCCATTCTTGATGCCCCAGAGGTTCGTGCGAAGATGGAGCAGGCCCGCAGTGCCGAGAGTGCTGCTGCTGCCCTTGAGCTGAAGGCCCAGAACGGTGCCCGCAAGGAGCAGATCCAGGGAGCCTTCTCTGTGCTTCAGCAGGCCAAGGCCGGCTATGAGATTGCTGAGAAGTCGTACCAGCGCATCCAGCGTCTCTTCGACGAAGGTGTGGTCAGTGCCCAGAAGCGTGATGAGGTCTATGCCAACTACAAGGCAATGGAGGCTCAGATGAAGGCTGCCCAGAGTCAGTACGACATGGCCGTCAATGGTGCCCGTATGGAGGATAAGCTCGCTGCCGCCGCTCAGGTAGGACGTGCCAAAGGTGCTGTGCAGGAAGTGAACAGTTATATCCACGAGACCGTTCAGATCGCCCAGAAGGAGGGTGAGGTCGCCAATATCTATCCGAAGGTGGGCGAACTCGTCGGCACAGGTTCTCCAATCATGTCGATTGCCGTGATGGACGATATGTGGGGCACGTTCAATGTACGTGAGGATCAGCTCAACGGCATGAAGGTAGGCTCTGAGTTCAGTGCCTTTGTTCCCGCTTTCAACAAGGAGATCAAGATGAAGGTTTACTACCTGAAGGATCAGGGGTCGTATGCCGTGTGGAAGGCTACGAAGTCCAATGGTCAGTATGACCTGAAGACCTTTGAGGTGAAGGCCCGTCCTGTCGAGAAACTCGACGGTCTCCGTCCTGGCATGTCGCTGATTATCAAGAACTGACGTTTTGAAGATTCTAAGCAATATATTCACTGTCGCTAGGCGTGAATGCAAGATTCTGTATGTGAATCGCATTTACTTCTTCAGTATGGTCGTCTTTCCTCTGTTGACAATGGTGTTCTTCACCACGTTGATGGATAAAGGACTGCCACAAGACATGCCTGTGGGTGTGGTCGATCTCGACAATACCTCCACCAGCCGTGCCTTGATACAGAAACTCGACGGATTCCAGAGTTCTAAGGTCATTGCCCATTATCCTTCGGTGGCGGTGGCGCGGCATGCCATACAGCAGAACGAGATCTACGGATTCCTCTATATCCCTAAGGGTACAACGGATCAGCTACTCTCTGCCCGCAGACCCAAGGTGTCATATTACTATAGCCAGGTGTCGATTTCGGGCGGTTCGATGGTGATGAAGGACATGAAGACCGTCTCCACCCTCGGTTCCGCAGCCGTCGGTCAGGCCACGATGCAAGCCAAGGGCTTTACGCCAGGGCAGATACAGGCTTTTCTTCAGCCCGTGAAGATCGACCTTCATCAGGTGGCTAATCCCTGGGGCAGTTATAACATCTATATCTCTGCGGTCTTCGTGCCGGGCATGATGATGCTGTTTATGTTTCTTATCTCAGCCTATTCGCTGGGTATGGAACTGAAGTTTGGACGTGGCAAGGAGTGGCTCGGCAAGGCAGACAACAATATCGTCGTTGCCATCCTTGGCAAGTTCCTGCCTCAGGCATTGATATTCCTTGTGCTCATCTTCTTCTACGAGTATTATATCTATTGCATTCTGGATTTCCCCCATCAGGGAGGTCTTTGGGAAATCACTCGTCTGGCCCTGCTCGAGGTGTTCAGTTCCATCGGCTTCGGTATCTTTGTCTTCGGTCTGATGCCCTCTCTCCGTATGTCGATGAGTATCTGTTCGCTGTGGGCTGTGCTCGGCTTGTCTATGGCAGGCTCGGCCTTCCCCATGATGGGCATGGATACGCCGTTGCAGTCGCTCACGTGGCTCTTCCCCCTGCGCCATTATTACATGCTCTATCAGATCACCGTCTTCAACGGTTTCCCGTTGCTTGATGCCTGGTTCCATTTCGTGGCGCTCGTGGCCTTCACCCTGATGCCCTGGTTCGTCATCCATAAGATTAAAAACGCGATGCTCACCTATGTCTATATTCCATAAGATATACAACTGGTTGCAGGATGCCGCCTATGTGTGGCGTTTTGAGATGAAGCAGGTGCTTCACGACGAGGGCGTGTTGCTTTTCTGTCTGGTCGTGCCGTTGTTGTATCCGATACTCTATTCGTGGATATATAACAATGAGGTAGTCTGCGAGGTTCCTGTCGCCGTGGTCGACCTGTCGCACTCTCATCAGTCGCGCCAGTTCATCCGCATGTGCGATGCCTCGCCCGATGTCCATGTGGCCTACTATGCCGTCGACCTTGACGATGCCCAGTCGCTCGTCAGTCGTCAGGTGGTGAAGGGTATTTACTACATCCCCTCTGACTTTGCTACTCATCTGAACCGTATGGAGCAGGGTACTGTCAGTGTCTACTGTGACATGGCGCTGATGCTCACCTACAAGGCCATCTATCAGACGGCGATGGCGGTTTCACAGGAGATGGGTGCGGAAATACAGAAGAAGCTGTCAGGCAACTATACCGCTCGTGAAGATCTGGTCACCACCAGTCCTTTGGAGGTGGAGGATGTGGCGGTCTTCAATCCCCAGGGCGGCTATGGCTCCTCGATATTGCCGGCTGTGCTCATCCTGATCATCCAGCAGACGCTGGTGTTGGGTATTGGTCTGGCAGCAGGAACGGCACGCGAGCGAAACCGTTACAGTGATATCGTGCCCATCAATAAGTGCTATTCTTCCGTTGCGCGTATCGTCAGTGGCAAAGCACTGTGTTATCTGATGGTCTATGCTGTCATGGGCACGTTCCTTACCATCGTCATCCCAAGGCTGTTCCATTTTCCGCAGCTTGCTGCCTGGCAGGATTTGCTGGCGATGATGATTCCATACCTTCTGGCTTGTGTGTTCTTTGGACTCGCCGTTTCATGTTTGGTCCACTACCGTGAGAACGTCATTCTGCTGGCGGTGTTCCTCTCCTTGCCATTACTCTTCATGAGTGGCATCTCGTGGCCGCAGTCGGCCATCCCAGGCTTTTGGCAGGGCGTATCCTGGCTGTTCCCCAGCACTTTCGGCATCCGGGCCTATACCCGTTTGAATTCGATGGGTGGCACCCTTGGCGATGTCGTTATGGAAGTGCGATGCCTCTGGGCACATGTGGTGTTCTATCTTTTTCTGGCCTGCACCGTCTACGGTATCGAACTGCGCAACTCACAGCGTCATGCCCATGAGCGACTGGCTGCCCTCCGCAAAAAGCGTGAAGTACGACAGGCCATGAAGCAACAACAAGGCAAACAGGTTTAATAAATCTTAAAAGATAGTTATCTTTGACGACTGTCTGACAAAATTCCACTAACTTTGCAAGTTAGAAAAGCCCGCCCACGAGGGGAGGGTGTTAACTTTAATTCGTTTAATATGAGAAGCAATCAATCTAGCCTGATGAAGGCATTGGTGTGTGTAGGTGTGATGCTCCTAACGGGAGTGTCGTGTGAGAAAATGAATGTCGGTGAGTCTGACGATGTCTCGCGGGCGAATGTCGTGCTGCGTGTCGGCAGTATCGAGCAGATTCCCTTCCCTGTGACCACGAGGGCGTCGGTGGAGGGTAGCTGCACCAAACTGAACTTCCACATCTATGATGACGAGGGAGAAAGGGTCGATTATGTCAACCAGAAAATCGACGATGCGGACTTCGGAACGGCATCATTCCAGCTCGATAAAGGCCACTATTATCTGGTGGTAGTGGCCCATAGCGGTTCGAAGAATCCCAGTTTCTATGCCAACGAGAAGGTGACGATATCAGGAAATGATCTGGGTGACACTTTTTGGTGTTGCGATGAGATTCTGGTAGAAGATGAGAAAATCTATCTGGACCTTGAACTGCGTCGTATTGTCTCGATGCTGAGGTTCATCCCGACAGTCACTCCTCCTGCAAACCTGGACCATATTGTCTTCAGGTACAAAGGCAGTAAGGGCACATTCAACGGACTGACAGGTTATGGCAGCACTACCGCTTCCCAGTCGGTGAATGTGAGTGCTAACAGCGACGACAGCCAGTATGAGTTCTATATGATACCACGCGATGAAGACGACATGATCGATATCTCCATGATGGCCTACGATGACCAAATCCGCGGTCTTGGAGGATGCAGCATCGACGAGGTACCCGTAAAGCGCAACAGCATTACTATCTGTCGTGGCAATCTGTTTGATGGCAGTGAAAATTCAGCCTCTGTGTTCATAACCGTCACTATCGACGACACCTGGGGCGAGAATATCCAGATAAATTTCTGAAAATAAATCGCTATTTATTTTGCAATTCGCTCGATTTGCACTACCATTGAGCTGCGCTCGAAGGTACTCACGTTCGAAAAATCTCAAATAAAATTTGGATTTTTGCTCACTTAATCGTACCTTTGCAGCCGATATGGACAAGAAGGATACAAACGACGTACTGCGCCGTAATGTGGCGTTGCTGTCGAAAATCGGTGAGAAAGAGGCGAGCATGATGCCCGCTATCGAGGCCCCGCTCCCCTCTGTGGAACAGGTGAAGCAGATTGTGACGCTGGTGAAGAGTATTATCTTCCCCGACTACTTCAATAAGCGGCAGCCCGATGAGGCTATCCGCTCGTATTATATTGGTGTGCATATGGAAGAGCTGATGACGCTGCTCACGAAGCAGATCGCCCACGGACTCCAGTTCTGCGAGGATTGCAAGGAGATCCACACCAAGGCACAGGTCTATGCCGAAGCCGAGCGCCTGGCCATGCAATTCATCGATACGTTGCCCGAGATCAAACGCCTACTTTATACCGATGTTGAGGCTATGTTTGATGCCGACCCTGCCGCTACGAACTACGGAGAGGTTATCTTCTGCTATCCCGTCATGAACACCATGACCCACTATCGCGTCGCCCATCGCCTGCACGAGCTGAAGGTGCCTGTCATTCCCCGCATCATCACAGAGCTGGCTCACTCCAAAACGGGCATCGACATCCATCCGGGTGCGCAGATCGGCGAGTATTTCGCCATCGATCACGGCACGGGCGTCGTCATTGGTGAGACCTCCATCATCGGCAATCACGTCACCCTCTATCAAGGTGTTACCCTCGGTGCCAAGAGCTTCAAGTACGATGAGCAGGGTAACATGCTCAACATCCCTCGTCACCCGATCATCGAGGATAACGTCACCGTCTACTCCAACGCCTCCATCCTTGGCCGTATCACCATCGGCCATCACTCCACGATCGGAGGTAACATCTGGCTCACGCACTCCGTACCGCCTTATTCGCGCATCCTCCAGTCGAAGGCCATTGATGCAGGATTCCAGGATGGCGCAGGTATATAACATGATCTGAAATAACAAAGAAAAGGCTCCCGATTTCGGAAGCCTTTCTTTGTTAATATGTGGATGCTTGTTACTTCTTTTCTGCGGCCATCTCTTTGAGGGCTTTGGCGAACTTGCCGGTGGCGAAGCTCTTGCCGTTTTCGCTGACGTAGACATCGGTGCTGTCGGGTGTTCCATCGGCTCCGCGGGTACGGCTGTAATAGTAATCCCAGTCCCAGTAGTCATAGTCGCTGTAATGATAGTCATCCCACCGCCAGGAAGAGTTGGCATATAGGTTGAAGTTGTAAGCGCGGTTCTCCCAGTCGTACATTGTGCCGTGGAAGTGGCTGTATGTAAGGCTGTAGTCGTAATAGTCGATGCGCACGGGGTTCCATGTGGGATCGTCATAGTTGATGATGATGTCGCCACCGCTTACTCTCCATGTGAAGGTGCTGTAGGCCGTATTGCGACGGTCGTGATAGTCGTAGTCGCACTCCTCACCCCAACCGCGAGTGGCATTGCCATGGCTGTCGTAATAGTTGCCCTCGAAGCGCCAGACGGTACGATACTCTCCATCGCGGAATGATTCGCCCCAGCGGTTCATATAGTAGGTGTCGAGGTTTCCCTCCCAATTGACGCCAGTGAGTTTTCTGGCAATCTCTTCGTCTGTTTCGCAGCTGGTCATCGTGAAACCTGCGAACAGCATCATCATGAGGTAAAAATAAAACTTCTTCATAATTGTATCTCCTATCACTTTAAATGGTTAGACATCGTTTTTGATCTTTTCTCGATGCAAAGGTAGGGATAATTACCCAATGGCGCAAGTGAATTGTCCTATTCGTGGGTAGGGATTTCCCTATTCCTGTTTTTTCTTTCCGAATTCAGGGTCGATCTTCAGCGTGGCGGAAACGATGTAGGTCAGTGTGCAGGCTCCCATGACGATGAGGAAGAACGTGGGGTAGCCGACACTCTCCTGCAGGGCACCTGCGAAGAGACCGGGTATCATCATCGACAAAGCCATGAAGGCGGTGCAGAGGGCATAGTGGGCCGTCTTGTGCTCACCCTGACTATAATATATAAGGTATAGCATGTAGGCAGAGAATCCGAAGCCGTAGCCGAACTGCTCGATGAAGACACAGATGTTGACTATGAACAGACTCTCAGGCAGGGCATAAGAGAGGTAGACGTAGACGAGGTCGGGCAGGGTGATGGCCATGACCATAGGCCAGAGCCAATGCTTCAGTCCGTCGCGACTGGCGCAGATGCCGCCGAGGATGCCGCCGAGGGTGAGGCCAATGACGCCTACGGTGCCTTGTACAAGGCCATATTCGGCAGGGGAGAGTCCGAGTCCTCCCTTGGCTGTAGCATCGATGAGGAAAAGGGCGCTGACCTTGGCCAGCAGGCCTTCGGGCATGCGGTAGAAGAGCATGAAGCAGATGCCTGCCCATACTTGGGGCTTTTGGAAGAAGGTCTTCAGCGTGTGCCAGAACTCCTGCATGATGGAGGGAGATGGAACACTGGGGGCTGTCCCTGGGTCCTCCGTTTCGCTATGCGCACGCTGTGACATACCTCGTGTGTCCTCTTTGGGTCGTGGCAGGATGTAGTGGTGCCAGAGCCAGAAGGCGATGAAGAGTCCGGCCATGCCGTAGAACATCAGACTCCAGGAGTATTTCACGTTACGGGTGACGACCTCAAGGTTGCCAGCGAGCATCACGAGCAGACCCTGTCCGACGATGGTGGCTATGCGATAGAATGTGCTGCGGATGCCCACGAAGTAGGCCTGTTGGTGCTGGCGCAGTCCAAGCATGTAGAAACCATCGGCGGCAATATCGTGGGTGGCACTGGCAAAAGCCATCAGCCAGAAGAAGGCCAGTGAGCCTTGCAACCAATAAGGCGCAGGGATGGTGAAGGCGACGCCTCCGAGGGCGGCACCAATGAGCAACTGCATGGTGACTATCCACCAGCGCTTGGTCTTGATGATGTCGATGAAGGGACTCCACAGGGGTTTGATGACCCACGGCAGATAGAGCCACGAGGTGTAGAGGGTGATGTCGGTATTCGACAGGCCGAGGCGTTTGTACATGATGAGCGAGATGGTCATCACGGCCACGTAAGGCAGGCCTTCGGCGAAATAGAGTGTGGGCACCCAGGCCCAAGGGGACTTATATTTCATTATTTATTGAAGATTGAACATTGAAGATTGAACATGCGACGTTGAAAACTTAATCGTAGAGGCGTTGGATCTCGGCGTTGCGATAGTAGAAGAGGAGAATCTTGTCGTAGGCCTTTCCCTGCTCGCCCATGACGGCGGCACCTATCTGACAGAGGCCTACACCATGGCCCCAGCCGCGTCCGTTGAGAATGAATACCTTTTTATTCTTAGTGACGTCGAAATTGGAGGAGAGCAGATGGGTCTCGCTGAGGGCGCGTCGGATCTCCAACTCCTTGCCGATGGTGAGTGTCTTCTTCGTGCCCACGATCTTCAGCTTCCAGATGCGCCCGCTCTTGCCACGCTCCAAGGGAATGAGATCGGTGATCTGTCCGAAATCGTCTTTCAACTTGCGGCTGACAAGTTCAGAGAGTTCTTCCTGTGTGTACTCGACAGTCCAACGGTAGAAGTCGGACGTCTCTTGGTCGTAGCCTTTGAGAACTTGCGAGAGGATATGCAGGTCGTGTGTGTTGCAATAGGGGTCGTTGATGCTGACGAGATAAGGTTTGGGCGTATCTTCCCAACAATATTGGAACTCTTCGGTCACTCCACCGCAACACTTCGAGAAGCGTGCGTCGCAGATGTCGCCGTCGTAGAGTAGCACCTGGCCTCGGGTCTGGTTGACGGCTTCCTCGGCCATCACACCATTCTCGCTGACGATACCCTGATAGCGCTGGCAGTGGTCGTCGGCACAGACATCGAAGATCGTGTGGTCTTCGCGGTCGTGCCAGCGGATGATCTCATCGTCTTTCTTGATGAACGAGAAGAAACTGTCTTGTCCGCTATTGAGGCGGCGGCGCTTCTCCATCTGTGCCAGGAGCCACGAGCGTGAGATCACGGCGTGAGCCTTGAGGAACTCGAGTGAGGCCGTGGCAGACATCTCGCTGGAGATGACGCTCCGCAAGTATCGCTCCACAGGCAACTCGTTGATGGCTACGATCTTGTCGGCCTCTACCACGATGCGCAGTGCACCTTCGTAAACCATAGTCTGCTGTCGCTCCCAATGGAAGTCCACGCCGATGGTGACGTCATAGAGCGAGAAGGTGGCATGTTCGTCCTGCGGTGTGAAAGTGAGCTCGTGGTATTGCGTACCTCGCCATAGGATGCCGCCCTCGGAGAAGGCGACGGTCTGTGGCCCTGTGATGACCTCACCCTTGGCGACGTAAGCCTGGTTGAGTTCAAAGGATATCTTCTGGGCTGTGACGAGGCCGACGGAGACGGTGGGCTCTTTTTTCGTTGAAAGTTGAGCGTTGAGCGTTGAGAGATTGTTGGCGCTCAGCTTATCAATCACCTGTTGAAGCTGCTCTTTCGGCAGCGATACCTCGTTGAGGATGCTGAGAGCCTTCTCGGGGGTGAGGCGCTCGAAGTCTTCCTGACGTGGCGTGATGATGAGTCCAGCCATGTCGAGGGCTCCTGGCGAGATGATATACTGGTCGTTGCCCTGGGCATAGTAGCAGTCTGGACGGTGCTTCCCTCGTGGGAATACCACAGAGAGATACTCGTCGTCGCAACGCCAGCTCACGATGTTCATCATGGGCTCTGTGTCGTCGTCCTGCATCGGCAGGGCATCGTAGAGGCGCAGAAACAGTTGTTCGTCACCGTAGGGTGTATGGCTGCGGATGAGCAGGGCAGGGCAGGGGTATTCGTCGATGAGAGAGATGCTCTCGTCGTCGTTGAGGCTGATCAGTGGTGTCAGGTCCCTGCTGAGTCGCTGCCATGACATCTGCAGGGGCAACCGTCCGCTGGTGCCCGCTTGGAGATGGGCGTGGTCGGGGGCAGAGGCTCCGCACTTGGGACCGTTGTAGAACACCATGAGCTCGGGGTATTCATCGAGTAGCTTATGAATCTCACCATAGATATCGCGGATGCGCTGTGGCTCGTGCTTCACGCTGGGGATGGTGAAGTGTGTCGGCAGGATGGGGTAGGGATTGACGAGCAAGTCGAAGTGGCTGTCGACGGATTTCTTGGTTTGTTCCTTAGGGCGGTTCGCCTCGCAGAGGAAGCAAGGCCGTTCGGCAATGGCCTTCTTGTCGATGCTGGCACCTGTTGACACCATGCGGGCAGGATTCCATTGCACCTGTATCGACGAGGCCCCCATGGCCAGCTCCCTTGTTCTGACGTTCCGCAACTCATGATAGCGGTTTCGGGCGTCGTCCCACTTCTCTAGCTGACGGTTGAAGAACCGTTGCAGGGGTGAGTCGTTCATCAGCTCTTGCTTACCCTGAAGCATCTGCTGACGGGCGAGGATCTCCAACGTGCGCAGGCGATCCTTATAGAGATTGTTTGCATTGACGCGCTCGATGCTGAGGGCGGCATCGCTGTTACCTCCCCAGCGGCGGCACAGATAGAGCTCTGTGAAGATACGTCCGATGCGGTAGTGGCGCGAGAAGACAAGTCCCAGGGCGTAGTCCTCACCATACGAGGTATTGGGGAAGCCAATCTGTCGGAGCAGGGGTGTGAAGAAGGCACGCGGGGCACCCAGACCATTGATGCGCAGGGCGTTGTTAGGGCCGTTCTCATCAGTCCACTCCTGGTGATCGATGAGTCCTGGCGGCAGGGTGTTCAGCTCGAAGTCGCACATGCGGTAGGAGCCGATCACCATGGCTGCATTCTGTTTGTAGAAGGCATCGACGATCTGTTGCAGCGTCTTCGGCGAAGAGTAGAGATCATCGGAGTCGAGCTGCACGGCAAAGCGTCCGCAGCGGTCGTCGTTGATAGCCTGGTTCCAGCAGCCGCCGATACCCAGGTCTGTGCGCTCGGGGATGATATGCACGAGGCGCTCGTCATGGAAGCCACGCAGCAACTCGGTGGTGTGATCTGTGGAGTGGTTGTCGACCACGATGACATTGTATTTGAAGCTCGTTTTCTGACTGAGTGCTGAGCTCACGGCATCGCAGATGGTCTTCTCGCGGTTGAAGACGGGGATGATGACCGAGGCCTCGACATCGAACTCCTGTTCGTTGAAGTCAGGCCGACGATAGTAAGAGGGGTCGATCTTTGCTCCAATCTTTTCCAGGTGGGCGGTGGCGGCATGCTCCATCTCGATTTGCACCTCGCGGTTGCGCGGGTTCACATAGTCGAACTGCTTGACGCCCGAGGCGCGGAGATCGGTCTCTTCCTCGGTATACAGTTTCTCGTCGATGTGGAACAACTGCCCGTGGCGGCTTAAGAAGAGTCGCAGGGCATAGAGACCAGCGTGGTGGTAATCGCTCTCACCGGCCTGCATAGCGAAGGTGTGGAGCAGAGGCGTCTTCACCAGCAACAGCGAGCCGAAGTCAAAGTCGTCGCGAAGACTGCCCGTCTGATAGTCGATGACGGGGTGGGGGATGCGCTTGCCGCCGACGAGATCGTAGTGGTCGGCATACACCATCGAGGCGTCGCTGTCGGAGGCCACGCGCAAGATGCGCTCCATGGCGCCCTCACCAAGTTCCAGGCACACTGGCTTCGTCTGAAGCAGCACGTAGTCGGCCTTGGCGTTCTCGGCGATGGTCATCAGGGTGTTGCTGCTGGTGAGGTTGTCCACGGCCAGCGTCTTGCATTTCCTGAGGGCCTCGTCGCTGTCGGCGGGCAGGGGTTCCGATACCAGCAGGAAGATGTTTTGTACGGTTTTGCTGCCCCTCAGCTGCATCACGGTTTTGGCTGTGCTGCGGAGGTCGTCGCAGGGCAGGAAACAATCTATTTTTTCTCTCATGAGGATTCTTTAGATGAATAAATGCAGGGCAAATTTCGTAATATTTTCCGAGAATACCAAATAATACATGGAAAAATCCAAATAAATTTGGTTTTTCGCTCGGTTTACACTAACTTTGCAGACGAAAATGGAGAATAACGACGGAAGAAAAATCCTGCTCGGACTGTCGCACGACGAGTTGAAAGCGGTGGTGCGCGACTTGGGAATGCCCTCTTTTACGGCGGGTCAGATCCTCAAGTGGCTCTATCAGCAGCACGTGTTGAGCATCGACGAGATGACGAATATCTCGAAGACCAACCGCGAGCGGCTGAAGGAGCATTTCGTGGTGGGCGCGATGGCCCCCATCGATAGCCAGCACTCCAGCGACGGCACGATCAAGTACCTGTTCCCTGTATGTTGTCATGGCATGACAACAAACGGAACCGAGCGCTTCGTAGAGACCGTCTTTATCCCCGATGGCGAGCGGGCTACGCTCTGCGTCTCGAGTCAGGTGGGCTGTAAGATGAACTGCCTGTTCTGTCAGACGGGCAAACAAGGTTTCGAGGGCAACCTCACGGCTGGCGACATCCTGAATCAGATCTATGCCCTGCCCGAGCGAGAGCGCCTGACGAACATTGTGTTTATGGGTCAGGGCGAGCCGATGGATAACCTCGATGCCGTGCTCCGCGCCACAGAGATCCTGACGGCCGAATGGGGCTATGCCTGGAGTCCGAGGCGCATCACCGTGAGCAGCGTGGGTATCAAGAACAAGCTGAAGCGCTTCCTCGATGAGAGCGAGTGCCACGTGGCCATCTCGATGCACTCGCCACTGCCTGAACAACGCAGGAAGCTGATGCCTGCCGAGGGTCAAATGCCCATTGCCGAGGTGGTGGCGCTGCTGCGACAGTACGATTTCTCCCACCAGCGCCGTTGCTCGTTCGAGTACATCTGCTTCGGCGGGCTGAACGATACGCCCCTCTACGGCCGCGAAATCGTGAGTTTGCTGCAAGGGCTGGACTGCCGCGTAAACCTGATCCGCTTCCACGAGATCCCGGGTGTCGACCTGCCAGGCTCCGACGAGAAGCGCATGGAGGCCCTGCGCGACTATCTGACGGCCCACGGCGTGTTTACCACCATCCGCGCCAGCCGTGGTCAGGATATCTTTGCTGCCTGTGGCCTGCTCAGCACAGACAAGAAATTAAGAATTAAGAATTAAGAGATATATGGAAGAAAAAAAGATTCGCGTGGCGATCACGCACGGAGATACGAACGGAATTGGTTATGAAGTGATACTGAAGGCGTTCGAGAATACGGCAATGCTCGACCTCTGTACGCCCATTATCTACGGTTCGCCCAAGGTGGCGGCCTACCACCGCAAGGCGCTGAGCCTCGAAACGCAGTACTCGGTCATCGAGAAGGCCGAGGATGCCCGCGACGGCCGTCTGAACCTGCTGAACACCTTCGATGAAGAGGTGAAGGTGGAGCTGGGTGTGCCCACGCCTGAATCCGATGCTGCCGCTCGCAAAGCCGTGGCCCGTGCTAAGGAAGACCTTCAAAAAGGCCTCTACGACGTGCTCGTGCAGGCGCCGATGCTCTCGGGCAACAACGCCGCCAAGGAAGATAAGTCGCTGACGATGATGGTGACCGATCTCGTGCGTATCGGTCTCGTCACCACCCATCTGGCCATCAAGGATGTGCCGCAGGCTATCACCAAGGAAAAGATCGCCGACAAGGGCCGCATCTTCTTCAACAGCCTGAAGCGTGACTTCCGCATCTCCAATCCGCGTCTGGCCGTACTCGCGCTGAATCCGCAGCCTGGTAACGAAGAGGAGAATGTGATTGCCCCCGCCATCGAGGAGCTTGAGAAACAAGGCGTTCAGGCCTTTGGACCCTATGTGGCCGATGACTTCTTCGGACAGAAGATGTACTACGACTTCGATGGTGTGCTGGCGATGTTCGACGACCAAGGGTTGGTACCTTTCAAGACGCTCGCCCTCGACTACGGCGTGAAGCTGAAGGCCGGTATCAGCGCCATCTGCACTACACCCGACCACGGTCCGGAGTTCGAGATAGCCGGCAAGGGCATGGCCGACGAGATGTCGATGCGCCACGCCATCTACACCGCCATCGATATGCATCGCAACCGCCTGAACTATGATGAGCCGCTGGCCCATCCGCTGCCGAAGCTCTATCACGAGAAGCGCGAGGACGGTGATAAAGCCCGCTTCGCCGTGCGCATTCCGCCGAAGAAATCGGCTCAGTCGGAGCTCGAGGCGATGGAAGGAGTATGATTTTTCGTTAAATTCTGCCAAAATTGCAGTCGTTTGAGAAATAATGTGTAATTTTGTCAGCCAAAACGAAGTCAATGGATTTACAAGCCATCAAACAACGGTATGAGATCGTAGGCAACTGCG
>JAEETC010000059.1 GCA_016286585.1 Prevotella sp.
CTTCTTGTCGCCATTCACGTCAGCCTGATTCTCATTGAAACCTTCTGGGGCCTTGCCCATGATATATGCAACAAGGGCATCCACGTCGGCCTTGCTGATTTTACCGTCAGAAGTCACATCACCATCATAGAGTTCCTTGATGTTTTTGAAGTCCTTCCAACCTGCAGCCTTCTTATAAGCAGCCGCAGAGCCATTAGGAACCCATACCACGCAGTTCTCATAATTGAGGCTTATGAGTCTGCCTTCTTTACTGGTTGGCGGCGTACTGTTGAGAGATAAGATAGAGGTCAGTTTGTCGCATCCGGAAAAGACGCCAGAGCCTAAATACTCTCCTGTTTCGCCGATGGATGTCACACTCTTTGGAATGGTTATCGTAGTCAGGCCACTGCAGCCATAGAAAGCTGAGACACCAATGGTTGTCACGCCGTTGGGAATAACAATTGATTTCAGACCGGAACACCTGTAAAAGGCATAACCGCCGATAGAAGTGACGCTTGATGGAATGACCAGATCGGTGATCTCCTTTCCATCTATATAAAGATGATGGGCGTAATAGAGAGGATTGCTAAAATGATCCGTAAAGGTGATATTACACCATGCAGCAATGTCTGAGATATGAACGGCTGTCAGGGCGGTAGTTCCATCAAAAGCATCTAAGCCGATTGATTTGATGCTGGATGAGATCTTGATTGATTTGAGGCCCGTGCAGTCCTTGAATGCTGATTTGTCAATGGAGGTTACGGAATAAGTCTTTCCGATAAAGTCCACCTGACTAGGAATCACGATATCACCAGCGTATTTCGTATAGCCGGATACAACGGAGACTGTAAATTTCTCACCTATTTTATACGATATGCCATTGTCACTAAATACCTGGCCCACATTGCCACCTTGCCCAACTTCAACAACATTAGTAAACTTCTTCCATCCATCAGTACCTTGATAGGTGGATTTCTTGCCAACAGGAACAATCAACAAAGCTGTGCCATAAATATCCTTGTCATTAGTAGTGAAAACATTATCATCGATGGCAAAAGGATTCTCAATGCCAGAGATAATGCTTGTCAGACCGCTACAATCCCTGAAGGCATCTTTACCGATAGAAATCACACTACTGGGGATCGTGACCGAAGTGATGTCTTTATAACCACTAAATGCAAAATTGCTGATTGTAGTCACCCCATTCGGAATCTCTAAATCTACAATTTTCTTGTCGTTGATGAAAAGGCTGGCATAGCTCAAGGGATTAGCGAGACTATTCACAAAGCTGATGTCGCACCAGGCCGCCAAATCCGTGATGTGAACAGAGGAAAGATTGCTACAACCCAGAAATGCATTGGAGTTAATCTTGACGACAGTGCTGGGGATGGTTATTGATGTCAGATTGCTGCACCCGTCAAATGCATTGAGACTGATATTTGTCACGCCATTGGGGATGGTAACAGAGGTCAAGTCTGTACAGGACCTGAAAGCTGAATTGCTGATACCTGTCACTTTGTAATTAACATAATTAAAAGACACTTGTTCAGGTATCTCGATATTGCCAGCGTATTTGGCTTCGTCTGATGCGGCAGAGGTAACAGTAACGGTATTGTTTGCACCTATTATATAATATAACTGTCCGGATTTGAAAACGTCACCAACTTTGCCACCCTCGCCAACATCGCTGGCCTCAACGATATTAGTAAACAAATTCCATCCTGCTGTCTCTTTATAAAGGGCCTTAGTTCCGTCGGGTACAACCAATAATGCCATAGTATACACATCATAAGTGGCATCTTTAGTGTCAAATACATTTTGGTTGATGGCAAATGGCTTTGTAATTCCCAAATTGATTCGAGCCAAACTGGTACAATAGTCGAATGCATAATCTCCAATTTCAGTTACACTATTAGGAATGCTGACATTTTTCAATCGTTCGCAGACAGAAAACGATGATGCACCGATTTTTTTCACACTATTAGGTATCACCACGGATTCAAGAAAACAGCAATGATAGAAGGCTCCGAGCTCAATGCTTTCTATACCTTCTGATATGGTGATGCTGGTTAACTCGGTACATTCTTCAAAGGCACTTTCGCCGATAGACTTAACGATGTAATAATTCTTATCGTAATAGATGGAAGTCGGGATCTCGATGGCACCGGCATATGGTTCATCACCCGATGCTACTACGACTGCGGTATGATCAGCCTCATCCAATTCGTACCAAATTTTATCTACTTCAACGGGTTCTGCATTGGCCGCCAATGGCAGCATGGCTAAAAGAGAAATAAAAAATGTCTTTTTCATTGTTATTTTGAATGATATCATATATGTTTCACGCTTTTTTATAATGACGCTGCAAAAATAGTCATTATTTCCGAGACTTCCAAACATTTGACGAAGTTTTTGCCGAAAGATATGGGTTATTTGGTAAATTTTCCATACATCAGAAAGAAAGAAAAAGATAGGAGAGCGAAATCGTTTCCGTGAAATAATTCCTTAAATCATTTAAAATATTTGCACGGCTCGGAAATTATTGCTATCTTTGTGGTCGCAAATGAAAAAATAGTTCATCTATAAAAATTAAAAAGGAAAAAGAAAATGGCTAAAATCGTAACATTGGGCGAGATCATGCTCCGCCTGTCGCCTCAGGGCAACGACCGTTTCATTCAGAGTGAATCATTCCGCATCATCCCTGGCGGTGGTGAGGCCAACGTGGCAATCTCAGTGGCTAACTACGGCCACGAGGCTTATTTTGTCAGCAAACTGCCGAAGCATGAGATCGGCCAGATTGCCGTGAATGCTTTGCGTCGTTATGGTGTGAACACGCAGTTCATCGCCCGTGGTGGCGACCGTGTGGGTCTGTACTATGCCGAGACTGGTGCTTCGATGCGCCCCTCAAAGGTGATCTACGACCGTGCACACTCTTCTATCGCTGAGGCCGATCCTCAGGATTTCGATTTTGATGCTGTCATGGAGGGTGCCGCCTGGTTCCACTGGAGTGGTATCACCCCGGCTATTTCTGACAAGGCCGCTGAGCTGACCAAGCTTGCCTGTGAGGCTGCCAAGCGTCACGGTGTGACGGTATCCGTCGACCTGAACTTCCGCAAGAAGCTGTGGACCTCTGAGAAGGCCATCTCCATCATGCGCCCGCTGATGAAATATGTGGATGTCTGCATTGGTAACGAGGAGGATGCTGAGCTCTGCCTGGGCTTCAAGCCCGATGCTGACGTAGAGGGTGGCAAGACCGATGCCAGCGGCTATGAGGGTATCTTCAAGCAGATGATGGCTGAGTTCGGCTTCAAGTATGTTGTTTCCACGCTCCGTGAGTCTTACAGCGCTACGTTCAACGGTTGGAAGGCCCTGATTTACGACGGTAAGGAGTTCTATCAGTCAAAGCGTTACGAGATCAACCCGATCATCGACCGCGTGGGTGGTGGTGACTCGTTCTCCGGTGGTCTGATCCACGGTCTGCTGACGAAGAAGACTCAGGGTGAGGCTCTCGAGTTTGCTGTGGCTGCTTCTGCCCTGAAGCACACCATCAATGGTGACTTCAACCTGGTGAGTGTTGACGAAGTAGAGAGCCTTGCTGGTGGTAATGCAAGCGGACGTGTACAAAGATAAATGAATTATGGCAAAGTTTGATAAGATTGCAGTTCTGAAGAAGATAGGTGATACCGGTATGGTGCCCGTCTTCTATCACAAGGACCTCGAGACTTGTAAGAACGTGGTGAAGGCCTGCTATGAGGGTGGTGTCCGTGCGTTCGAGTTTACCAATCGTGGCGACTTCGCCCAGGAGATCTTCGGCGAGCTCGTGAAGTGGGCCGACAAGGAGTGTCCTGAGTTGGCTCTGGGTATTGGTTCAATCGTTGATGCTCCCACGGCAGCCATGTACATCCAACTGGGTGCCTGCTTCGTGGTTGGTCCGCTGCTCAATCCCGACATTGCTCCCGTGTGCAACCGTCGTCTCGTTCCCTACTGCCCAGGCTGTATGACAGTCTCTGAGATCGGTAAGGCTCAGGAGCTGGGTTGCGACCTGACGAAGGTGTTCCCCGGCGACGTGGTGGGTCCGAACATGGTGAAGGGCCTGAAGGCTCCAATGCCCTGGTCGAAGATCATGGTGACCGGCGGTGTGGCTCCCGAAGAGGAGAACCTGACGAAGTGGTTCAAGGCCGGTGTGTTCTGTGTCGGCATGGGCTCGAAGCTGTTCCCCTCTGACAAGGTGAAGGCCGGCGACTGGCAGTACGTGACCGACAAGTGCAAGGAAGCACTCGGCTACGTTGCCAAGGCACGTGCATAATCGTTCATCCCTCCTGTCTGTTAGGGCAGGGGGGATATTTTCTGTTTATGAGATTCTGGCTATTCATATTATCACTCATTCTCTTCTCAGCCTGTTCACGCCCCGACAGGGATGCTGTGGACAAGTTGAATACCCTTTCCTATTCTTCCCACTATCGGAATATTGATTCTGCCCAGTCTTATGCCTTGCGAGCTTATCAGCAGTCTGAAGGATATAAGGATGGTAGGGCAGAGGCCTGCAACAACCTGGCTTTCGTCTGTATTATCCGGATGCAGTATGATGAGGCTGAGCGCTTGTTGGAGGAGGCTCTCGAGACCAGTGACAACCAGGTGGAGCGCATGGTGGCTTATGTCCAGCAGATGCGTCTCTGCCAGCGTCGTTCCCGCAACCGGGAGTTCCATGAGTTCCGTGAACTGGCCGATCGTGCCCTGAGTCGTATCAACGAGGAGCGTGGCGAGCTCTCTCCCCGTCTGCAGCGCCGTCTCCGTTATGCCGAGAGCGAGTATGCCATCGTCAACTCCACCTATTATTATTATGTAGGTCTGGAGAAAAAATCCATCGAGGCGCTTTACGCCATTAATCCCAACGATATTCAGAGCGACACGGCCCAATGGATGAACTATCTGTATAATATCGGTGCAGGTGGTATCATCACCCAAGGCACACAGGAGGAGATCAATCAGCAGGAGTTCGACCGGCTGATGCGCTGTTTCCTCATGGCCCGTCAGGCCGACTATCCCTTTTTTGCGGCCAATGCCCTCGAAGCACTATCAGAACATCTGATGGATCCTGAGAGTCGGGAACAGTTGTTTACCGACAACCTGCCTGCGATGAAATTCCTCAACCCTGATGATGTAGACGATGATATGTTGGCGGGATGGTTAGCAGAAAACGCACTAAGCATCTTTGAACAGTACGGAGATGTCTATCAGATTGCTGGCGCCTATCGTACACTGGCCTCTTGTTTCCGGCAGATAGGCGACTACGAGTCGGCGCTCTATAATCTCGAGCAGGCCCTCTCTGACTCTCTGATCAACCAGGCTCCCGACTTGGTAGCCTCCATCCGTGAACAGTTAAGTGTGGCCTATGCGGCCATAGACGATAAGCCTCAGAGTGACTATAACCGCAACCTCTACCTCGACCTGCAGGAGACTACCCGTCAGGACCGTCAGCTTGAGGCGCGTGCCAACCAATATGAGAAGACCGCCCAACAGTTGAACCTGATGCTGGGCGCCGTTGTGATTGCCATCGTCCTGTTGTTGTTTTCGCTCTGGCTGTTCAATCACATGAACAGGAAGCATGTCCGTGAGGATATTCCAGATGACCTGTTTGAGCAGCGACGGGAGGAATTGGCTGTCAGACGTCTTCGGGTTGAAAATGGTGAGCGTCTTAACCTTGAACAGCGGGCGAAGATCTCACTGGTCAATAGTGTCACCCCCTTCATCGACAGAATCATTCATGAAGCCAGTCGTTTGGAAGATAGCGGCAATGAGGAGAAACTGGACTATATCCGTGAGCTCACCGACCAGATTAGTGAATACAACGAAGTGCTGACCTATTGGATTCAGTTGCGTCAGGGTGACCTGAGTCTGCATATCGAGAGTTTCCGTCTGCAGGATCTCTTCGACCTTTTGTCGAAGGGGCATACCTCCTTCCAAATGAAGGGCGTCGATCTTCAGATACAACCTACAGAGGCCGTCGTTAAGGCCGACAAGGTGCTCACGCTCTTCATGCTGAACACATTAGCCGACAATGCCCGTAAATTCACAGACAAGGAGGGTAGGGTAACCGTTTCTGCCGCTGAACTGGAAGATAGCGTAGAGATTGCCGTTGAGGATACAGGACAGGGCATGACCCAGGAACAGCTCGACCATCTCTTTGATACCAAGCCTATTGTTGACGATGGTGGTAACCATAAAATACAAAGCTCTCACGGTTTCGGCCTGCTTAATTGCAAAGGCATCATCGAGAAGTACCGGAAGGTCAGTCAGATATTCTCTGTCTGTTCGATGGCTGCCACGAGCACCCCTGGCAAGGGTAGTCGCATCTTCTTCCGCCTGCCCAAAGGCATCTTGAGACAGATTGTTATCTTGTTTGCGATGGGCGGATTGACGACTATGGCATCAGCCCAGCCCGCCACACTCCTCACTCATGCCAGCGCTTATGCTGACTCTGCCTATTTCTCAAATCTCCGTGGCGACTATGAACGGACACTCGCCTTTGCTGACTCCTGTCGTGACTATCTCAATGCTTATTACCGTAGCCAGCATCCGCGAGGCCGTTATCTGATGCGTTCCATGGGCAATCCCTCATTGATGGCTCCGGAGATAAAGTGGTTCCACGACGGCCTGCAGACTGATTATCATGTCATCCTTGATATCCGCAATGAGAGTGCCGTGGCTGCGCTGGCTCTCCACCAGTGGCAGCTCTACAGTTATAATAACCGCATCTATACCCAGCTCTTCAAGGAGATGTCGGCTGATAATACCTTAGGCGACTACTGCCGGACGATGCAACAGTCTCAGACCAACAAGACCATTGCTGTCATCCTGCTTGTACTGCTCTTGGTTGCCATCATACCTGCCTATTATCTGCTCTATTATCGCCATCGTCTCTATGACCGCTTCTTGCGCGAGCGGCAGAGGCAGACCAGTCTGGAGATGCTCGACGATGAGATCCGTAAGGCAGAGCTGGAGGATGGCAATCTCCATATCTCTAATGCCGTGCTCGACAACTGCCTTTCGGCCTTGAAGCATGAGACGATGTATTATCCGTCGCGCATCTGTCAGCTGCTTGATGCCAACGAGGTGGTGTCGTTGGCTGAGGTCACGGCCTACTACCGGGAGCTGTATGGCCTGCTCAGTCAGCAGGCTATGCGCCAGGTGGAGCGTACCCGTCTTCATCTGAAGCCCCTGGAGGGTGGCTTGTTGGGCGATGAGTCGCTCATCCGTTATCTCTATGAAATCCTTCGTAAGCAGAGCGGACAGAAGAAACTCGACCTGTCTTATACACCTACTGACAACCATTACGTCGAAGTGCGAGTCCCCATGCCCGGTCTCCAACTCTCCAATCCCTCTGATCTCTTCACTCCCTCGAAGGAACATATCCCCTTCCTGCTCTGTCGTCAGATTGTGCGCGACCATGGTGAGGCCACCAACTACCGGGGTTGTGGCATCCGCGCAGAAGTGGTCGATGGCATGACCGTGATAATCATCACCCTGCCAAAGGTGAAAGGTGAAAAAGTGAAATATTAAATCGAAAAATATATGGATAACTTCAAAGTCATCATCGTAGAGGATGTGCCCCTCGAACTCAAAGGCACTCTTGGCATCGTGCGCTCAGACATCCCTGAGGCCGAAGTGATTGGTACCGCCGATAGTGAACCGGCTTTCTGGCGTCTGCTGAAGCAACAGGTTCCCGACCTGGTTCTTCTCGACCTCGGTCTGGGTGGCTCCACCACAGTGGGTGTCGAAATCTGTCGCCACACCAAGGAACTCCACCCTCATGTCAAGGTGCTCATCTTCACAGGTGAGATTCTGAACGAGAAACTATGGGTAGATGTGCTTGACGCTGGGGCTGACGGTATCATCCTGAAGACCGGCGAGCTGCTCACCCGCCGTGATGTCAGTGCCGTGATGGATGGAAAGCAACTCGTGTTCAACGAGCCCATCCTCGAAAAGATTGTCGAGCGTTTCAAGGCCTCCGTCAGCGGACAGATCGTGAAGCAGGAAGCCCTGGTCAATTATGAGATCGACGAGTATGACGAGCGGTTCCTGCGTCATCTCGCCCTCGGCTACACCAAGGAGCAGATCACCAACCTGCGTGGTATGCCCTTCGGCGTGAAGAGTCTTGAGAAACGACAGAACGAACTCATTCAGAAGCTCTTCCCCGAGGGTACTGGCGGCATCAATGCCACGCGTCTCGTGGTGCGTGCTCTTGAGTTACGAATCCTTGATATCGATAATCTGGTAGCTGACGATGAGTGAAGAGAGTAGGAGACGAGGAGTCAAAATAGAAGGACGTCTGGCCCTTCTGTTGATGGTGGCAGAGCTGCTGCTCTTTATCCTCTCGTGGCTCCTTTCGGCCACGAGGATGGAGGGCGTTCGTTCCTTGCTTTCCAGCGAGGGTATCCGTTGGTTCTTTGGTTACTTTACCCAAATGGTTGCCTCGCCGTTGCTCGTATGGCTGCTCTTGGGCCTCTGTGCCTATGGCTGTCTGCAGCGCAGCGGTCTTCTCTCACTTCTCACCTCTCACTTCTCACCTCTCACATATCGCGAAAAGGTTGCCCTGCGTGTCTCACTGGTGTTTCTGGTCATCTATGTGGTCATGATAGCCCTGCTCACGCTCATGCCCCATGCCATCCTCCTCTCTGCCACAGGCTCCCTTTTTCCCTCGGCATTCAGTCGCAGTCTGGTGCCCATCATCGCCTTCGGACTCTGTCTCGTATCCATCACCTTCGGCCTTGTCTCAGGCCGTCTGCGTGGCCTTGACGACACCTTCTCTGCACTCAGTTACGGCATCGCCCAGGGCGCCCCTCTCATCATCCTCTATCTCCTGCTGATCCAGTTTTACGAGTCCCTCCGCTTCGTCTTCGGAATATAGAGGTTCTACGCGGGTGCGGGGGCAGACACCCTAGACTAAACCCGGAGTTTACTTAGCCTAAACTCCGACTTTCATTAGCCCAGACTGCCCTGACACCGTGCCATGCGTGCCGCGTGCCACGAGTGCCATTTGCGGTTTTCACTTTTCCGCCTCACTGCAAAAACTGATTGTCTGTATTTATATTATTATATAATATATTATAATATATTATATAATAATATAAATTAAAAGCAAATCCATCACCCTAACTCGCACCTCAATAAATACCAAATGGCACGCATGGCACGCGGCACACGTGGCACGCCCCAAAAAATAAAGCCACCCGTTTAACTTTTCTTTATTTTTTTTTTTTTTGAAATTAACGGGGATCTTTGTATCTTTGTCGCCAGAAATAATTTCCAAAACATTATTAATTTAATAAATATTCTGCTTATGAAGAAAAAACTGTATGAGAAGCCCTTGATGAAGGTCTTCAAGTTGAGACAAAAGCCAGCTCTGCTGGTTGGTAGTACAACTATTGACGACTACCAGGACGGTGGTAACCCCTGGGAACAGTCATGATTCAAGTTATTAACCCTTTAAAACGAAAGATGACAATGAAGAAATATATCTTTATGGCTGTGGCAGGTATGCTTGCACTCAGCAGTTGCTCGAACGACAATGACGAGATAATCGCAAAGAACGCTCCCCAACAGATGACTTTCACCGCAGCCTTTGGTGACAATGCACAGACGCGCACAACTTTGGACGGTACGACGAGGAAGGTCAGCTTCGATGCTGGCGATGCCATCAGCATCCTCAGTGCCAGCAACAATAATGTGAAGTTCACCACCACTGAGGGCGGCGCATCCGCATCCTTCGATGGCTGGGCTGGTACTGACCCCACGTATTACGCCGTCTATCCCTACACCGACGGCCTGACTCTCAGCGGTACCACCATCTCGGGCGTGAAAATTCCTCTGTTCCAAGATGCCGCTGCCACATCAACCTGTGGTTGGGACCCAAAAGCCCCCATCGCCTATGCCACCACCACAGGCACGAGCCTTCAGTTCCACAATGCTTGCGCCCTGCTTAAAATAACTAATGGCAGAGATGATGCGTTTGCAATTAGTGTAAGATGTGATCAAGCATTGACAGGAACATTCTCCCTCGATACTTCGAGCGGGACACTAACTTTTTCTGGAACAGTTTCTGCTACAGACAAGCAGGCGACTGTAAATGACGTGTCTTCTGGTAAAACGATATATATTGCCATCGCACCGGGTACGAAGACTAATTTCAAGGCTCGTTGGTCTGATGGCGTTGATGGATACCAGAAATCGAAATCTTCCGTCACCTTCGAGGCAGGCAAGATTTACGACTTAGGTAATACGAATGAATGGACTGAGGCGCTTTAGTTACAGAGGGACGGTTCTTGCGTCCCTTCGGTAGCAAGCGGGCAGAGCCCGAGCGCTTTTGTTACATACTCAAGTGCGGACGGCTTCGGCTGTCCGCACTTTTTTTAGGATAGTCATGGGGCATCTGGGCATAAACAATGCTCACAGAGTGAGTTTGCCGTAGCGGTGACGAGATACATGCCGCCCAGCAGTCGATTGCCATGCTGTCGGAGACAGAATCAGGGTCAGTGTCCAGTAACAAGGAAGCATCATGCTGCCCGAGGAATCCACCGAACCCGTCAGGAAGCACATCAAGTTCCGCTGATGTTTGTCATAGTCAAAAGTGACCAGGGGGATGAACCGAAGAAAGGTGGCCCCTTTCTGCCAGAAAGGTACTACCTTTCTCGGAGTTTGCAGCCACCTTTCTCCGCACTCATCAACATCCTCCGCAAGTTCAAGGACTAAGTGCCTTATGCCTTTCTGCCGATGACCATCAGCGTGAGATCGTTGACTTGCGGGGTGGCGCCCGTGAAGTCGGCGATGGCCTTTTGGATATTGTTGAAGAACAGCTGCGGACGGGCATTGACCTTGATGGACTGGAGTGCTATGCCACGCAACTGTTTCTCGCCGAGCTGCTTGCCGTTTGCATCCTCGGCCTCGGTCAGGCCTTCGGTATAGAGGAATAGCAGTTTGTCTGGTGCGATGGTGGTCTCACTTGCTGTATAGGCATAGCCAGGCTGCGAACCTGCGGGCAGATGCTCATCGTCGGGAATCAGGCTTAGCTCCTCGTTGTAGAGTAGGGGCGTGTTGTTGCCGGCATTGCAGTATTGCAGATCGCCCGTCGTGAGGTCAAGTGCACCGACGAATAGTCTGACGGGCATGTTCTTCCCGTTGGCGATGGCATCGCTAATGGCACTGACGATGCGGTCAGGACTGGCATTGAAAGATGCGGCAGTCCGGAACTGTGCGAACGCCATTGCAGTAGCGTTGGCAGCTTCAACACCCTTGCCTGTTGCACTGCCGATGCAGAAGAGGAGGGTGTCGCCATTGAGGATGGTGTCCACAAGACTGCCTCCGGCCATGGTGCCTGGTGTCTGTGACACGAGCAGGGTGAGGTTGTCGCGCTGTGGTAACTGCTCATAGGCGAAGCGCTGTTGGATGGCGCGTGCGATGTCTTGTTCGGTCTCGGTGCGCGAACGCTTAGAGACGACGGCTTCCAGTTCGCTGTAGTCCTTGCGCAGCTCCTTATGGGCCAAATGGAGCTGGTAGTGGTGATGACGCCGGTAGAAGACGTAACCGATGATGGCAAGGAAGAGCAGGCCGATCAGGCCGTAGATACTCATCTGGTGACGGTGGAGAACGGCTGTCTGTTGCTCGTTCAGCTCTTCCACATTACTGACGATGATGGCCTGTTCGGCAGCATCTACCTCGTTGGCGCGCTGGAAGGCTCCTGCGAGGGAGTCGCAGAGGAGCATGCTCACGGCGACGGCAGTATCGCGACGACCTGCCAGGAGGTTGGCCTGGTACTTCTTCAGCACCAGCTCTTGGATGTTATCCAGTGAGTAACCGTCCTCTCCTTCACCCAACAGGGCATCGAGGCTCTGATAATTGTCGGCAGCCTCTCCCCATCGTTTGGCGGCAATCAGGTAGTCGTTGGCCATGATACGTCCCTCTGGTGTCTTGGCGAACTGCGTGGTTCTGAACGTGTCGAAGGCTTTGGCGGCCTCGTCGGCCTTGCCCAGTCCTTCAAGGGCCTGTGCCTGATAGAGGTTGTAACGGGCCTGCTGCTTGTCAACATATTCGGAACTGACACCCGGACGCTGTTCATACTCGCTGATGATGTCACTGAGGTGGGCGTTCCATTTGATGGCATCGCGATAGCTGCCTGTGTGGTTACAGGCATAAGTGATGTTGATCAGTCCGGCGATGGCGTCCTTATATGCCTCGTCAGTACGGTTCTTCTTCACATTGTCGAGATGCTTCTCATACGCCTTCTCGAAGCCGTCAGAAGTGGCATCGCCCGTCTGGCCGAGGCCTGCCTGACAACAGCCGATGTAGATAAGCAGGTTGACGTAGTCGCTTGTGGTGTCGCACTGCTGCTGCTCCAACTGTTGGACTACGGGCGTGGCAAGCTTGAGGCCGTTCTCATAGTCGCCCCTTATAGCCATCAGGTTAGCCAGATGACTGGTTGCCTTGGCGAGGATCTCCGGGTCTTTAGTACCGGCTTCCTTGAGGGCTGTGTTGTAATAGAACTCGGCCATGCGACGGCGGTTGGTCCTGTCACTGGCATAGCCCCGCCAGTAGTAGGCCTTGGCCGTCGAGAGACAGCCAGCCTTCTCGAGACTATCTGCCTGTGCCATCAGTTTCTCGTAGTCCTTCGCCTTGTGGGCGGCCTCCATGAGCTGTTCAGCCCTCGCACTCTCCTCCTCGCTGGGCGTGTTGCCGCAGGAGGAAAGAATTAGGAGAGAAGAGGTGAGAGGTATGAGGTAAGAGATGAGTCTTACCCCAACCTTTGACCATCTGCTATGAGTAATCATCTGTAAACCGTAAACTGTAAACCGTAAACTGTAAACTAAACTACATAGTTACTTCCACAACGTGCTTGCCAGCGGAGTAGGGGATGACAGTGCCGTTGACGGGCTGACCATCGAGCGTGATGCTCCTCACACCCTTCTGGGCGCCGTTAGGATGGATGGTGATTTCGTATTCTGCCTCGCGGAACTTACGACAGACAGTGTAGTCACTGGCCGTTTCCGGCAGACAAGGATCGATGCGGATGCCGTCATAGTCGGGCTTGATGCCGAGGATGAACTCCGAGACGGTGTACCACATCCAAGCGGCTGTACCTGTAAGCCACGAGTTCTTTCCCTCGCCAGGCTTGAAGGCATCTTTTCCGGCCACCATCTGACAGTTCACGTAGGGCTCCACCTTATGCAGCGTCTGGTATTTCTCCTCGACGTACGAGGGCAGTATCTTGGCATAATGGCTCCATGCATCGTTGCCCCGGCCTGCGATACACTCACCGATGATGACCCATGGATTGTTGTGGCAGAAGATGCCGGCATTCTCCTTATAACCTTCTGGGTACGAGGATATTTCTCCGTATTCGTAAATGTATTTCGTGAAGGCCGGATTATTCAGCACCATACCGTGTTCGCACTCCAGATACTTCTTACAGGAGTCGAGCGACTTGGCCACCATACCGTCCTCGGCACCGATCTCAGCCATCGTGCACCAGCCCTGGCTCTCGATGAAGATCTTGGCTTCTTCACACTCGTTGGAACCGATCTTACGACCGTAGAAGTCGTAGGCGCGGAGATACCACTCGCCATCCCAGCCGTGCTTCTTCACGGCCTCGATCATGGCATCGACAGCCTGCTGCATGCGGGCAGCCTCGTCGGCCTTACCGATTTTCTTGCAGAGGGCGACGTAATCCTTACCCGTTACCACGAAGAGACCGGCGATCATCAGCGATTCAGCCTTCGTGCCTTCAGAGACATTCTCGGTGGTCTGGAAACTCTCGTTGGGATCCCATGAGAAGCAGTTCAGGTTCAGACAGTCGTTCCAGTCGGCACGTCCGATAAGCGGCAGCATGTGGGGACCGAGGTTCTTGATGACGTGATCCATCGAGATCTTCAGGTGTTCGAAGAGCGTTACCTCCGTACCTGGTTGGTTGTCGAAGGGAACCATCTCGTCGAGGATGGAGAAGTCGCCTGTCTCCTTGATATAGGCCACCGTACCGAAGATCAACCAGCAGGGGTCGTCGTTGAAACCACCACCGATATCATTGTTGCCGCGCTTGGTGAGGGGCTGGTACTGGTGATAGCAGCCACCGTCGGGGAACTGTGTGGAGGCGATGTCGATGATACGCTGACGGGCACGTGGCGGAATCTGATGTACAAAGCCCACGAGGTCTTGGTTAGAATCGCGGAAGCCCATGCCACGGCCTACACCGCTCTCGAAGAACGATGCCGAACGCGAGAAGTTGAACGTCACCATGCACTGATACTGGTTCCAGATGTTCACCATCCGGTCGAGCTTGTCATTACCAGTCTTCACCTTATATATATTAAGAAGGGCATCCCAATACTCGCAGAGCGCAGCAAATGCCTTGTCGACCTTCTCGGTGGTATCGAGTTCGGCAATCAGGGCGTGGGCCTTCTTCTTGTTGATCACCTGAGGTGCCTCAAACTTCTCGTCCTGCTCATTCTCAATGTAGCCGAGGAGGAATACGAAGTCTTTCGACTCGCCAGGCTGTAGCGTGACCTCGATATAATGTGAGGCGATGGGACTCCAGCCGTGGGCGTGGCTGTTGCGGGGCTTACCCTCCATCACGGCCTGAGGATCGGCAAACTCGTTGTATAATCCAACGAAGGTCTCGCGGTCTGTATCGAAGCCTTGGATGGGTGCATTGACATGATAGAACGCATAGTGGTTACGACGCTCGCGATACTCGGTCTTGTGATAGATCGTGCTACCCTCAATCTCTACTTCGCCAGTCGAGAAATTACGCTGGAAGTTCTCCATGTCCGTTGCTGCATTCCATAGACACCACTCCTCGAAGGAGAAGAGCTTCAGTTGCTTCACCTCCTTGCTTTCGTTCTTCAGCGTGAGTTTCTGCACTTCGGCCCACTTCTTTAGGGGAACGAAGAAGAGCACGCTGGCCTCCACACCGTTCTTTCGACCCATGATGCGGGTATAGCTCATGCCATGACGGCACTCGTAGAAGTCGAGTGGGGTCTTGCAGGGCTTCCAACCGGGATTCCAAACGGTGTCGCCATCCTTGATATAAAAATAGCGTCCGCCATTATCCATGGGGACGTTGTTGTAACGATAGCGCGTGATGCGGCGGAACTTGGCGTCCTTATAGAAGGAATAGCCGCCGGCGGTGTTGGAGATGAGTGAGAAGAAGTCTTCGTTGCCCAGATAGTTGATCCAGGGCCAAGGGGTCTGCGGGTCTGTGATGACATACTCGCGGTGCTGGTCGTCGAAATGACCGTAACGTTTCTGTTCCATGTTTCAATTTTTAGTTAGTTGTTTGATTTTGTGGCAAAGTTAAGCATAAAATCTGATAAAAAAGCAATATTATCTTTTTTTTGCTCGATAATTGCAAGAAAATGTGTACTTTTGCAAAAATTTTGGGAAAAAGGAATGAAATATGCATTAGTGACGGGAGCATCCCGTGGTATTGGAAAGGCCGTCGCCCTGCGTCTGGCATCGGCAGGATGGCCGGTTGTGATCAACTATCTGAGTAACCGTGAGGCCGCCGAGGGTGTGGCAGCAGAGATTACCGCCCAAGGCGGGACGGCAGAGCTTCTGCCCTTCGACACCAGCGATCCGCAGGCTATTGAGACTGCCCTGACAGACTGGGAGGAAAGACATCCGGAGGATTGGTTCGGCGTGCTGGTGAACAATGCCGGCATCCGTCGCGATAACGTGATGTTCATGATGCCCGACGAGGACTGGCACAAGGTGCTCGACACCACGCTGAACGGTTACTTCTACGTGACGCGTCATCTGCTGAAGCACATGATGCCCCGGAAACGTGGCGGTCGTATCATCAACATGGCTTCCCTCTCGGGTGTGAAAGGCCTGCCCGGACAGACCAACTATAGTGCTGCCAAGGCTGCCATCATCGGTGCCACGAAGGCGCTGGCCCAGGAGGTGGCTATACGTCATATCACCGTGAATGCCATTGCACCTGGTTTTATTGAGACGGACATGACGAAGGATCTGGCTGTAGAGGAACAAACCAAACTGATACCCGTAGGACGCTTCGGAAAACCCGAGGAGGTGGCTGCACTGGCTGCTTTCCTGGCTTCTGACGAGGCAGGCTATATCACGGGTGAAGTTATCAATATCAACGGCGGTCTATATACCTGAACGCAATTTTTTTTCAGTAAACTGAAAGGTATTTGAAAAAAAAGTCGTACCTTTGCAGCCGTTTTCTCGGAGAAGTGTTTTCTCCGTATATTTGATTTGATCACATTGTCTAGTGTGGAAACTCGTGGAGGCGAGAAAAATCCTCCAAGCATCGGGCTTACCCCCGATGCCATCCCCGAAGCGAAGAGTTCAAAAACCGGGGTGTCGGTAGAGTACGCTCCAAGCCCAGATAAACACTGGTACGTGCTGCGTGCCTCCTACGGTAGAGAGGACAGGGCTGCTGACTATATGACCGACGACGGCACTTACACCTACATCGCCAAGCGCTATACCTGGAAATATGTGAAAGGCCGTCGTAAACGCGTGCTTGAGACACTGATTCCCAACCTGCTTTTCGCCTATGCCACCAAAGAAAAGGCAGAGATGTATGTGAAACAAACACCCGAGTTGTCGTTCCTGACATATTATTATAACCACTTTGTGCAGAATGAGGAGGAGAAGAATCCCCCTCTGATCGTACCAGACCATGAGATGCTGAATTTTATCCGTGCTACGGTGAGCATGAACGAGCATATCATGTTTGTGACACCTCAGCAGGTGCACTATAAGGGCGGCGAACAGGTGAAAGTAATCGACGGTGTGTTTCAGGGTGTTGAGGGACGAGTGGCCAGAGTGGCTGGTCAGCAGCGTGTGATTGTGAACCTGTCGCAGGTGGGGCTGATATCTACAGCCTATATTCCTACGGCGTTTATTGAAAAAAAGTAAAATAGAAATAATATGAAGAGAGTTGTCATTACGGGCATGGGCATCTGGTCGTGTCTGGGAACGAGTATAGAGGCCGTGAAAGAATCGCTCTATACGGGAAAATCGGGTATCGGACTTGATCAGGACCGGCTGGAGTATGGGTTCCGTTCTGGATTGACGGGTATTGTGGAGCGTCCGCAACTGAAGGGAGTGCTTGACCGTCGTACGAGGATGGGCTTGTCGGAAGAGGCTGAGTATGCCTTCATGGCCAGTAAGAACGCCTTCGAGATGGCCGGTATCGACGACCAGTATCTGCTCGACAACGAAGTGGGTGTGATTTTTGGTAACGACTCTTCGGCCAAGGCTGTAGTGGAGGCAGATAAGATCATGATGGAGAAGCACGACTCGGCGATGATCGGCTCGGGTCTGATATTCCAGGGCATGAATTCTACCGTGAACATGAATATGAACACCATCTTCCATCTGCGTGGCGTGAACTTCTCTGTGAGTTCGGCCTGTGCTAGTGGCTCACACGCCATAGGTCTGGGCTATCTGCTCATTAAGCAAGGATTGCAAGATATCATTCTCTGTGGCGGTGCTCAGGAGGTGAATAAGTATAGCATGTCATCTTTCGACGCACTGAACGCCTTCTCTGTACGCATGGACG
>JAEETC010000248.1 GCA_016286585.1 Prevotella sp.
GAGCCAAGCTCACCGCAGAGGTGCATCCACGCGGCATAGTAGATCGTCAGTTCCTCGCGACCTAACGCCCGACGGTCAACCCTCTTCAACAGGTCGAGGGCTTCTACGTACAAACCTGAACTGGAACACTTGTGAGCCTTCCGCGAGAGATAAAGTCCCACCATATCCTTCCGGTTCATGGAGTCGGCCAATGAGATACACAGGTCGGCCATATAGAGCGCGGAGTCATTCTTATAAGGCTTATAGAGTTCAAAGAGCTGTTCGGCCAAGGCGAAACGCTTCTCCAGACTGCTCTCAGCGCGTAGGGCCTTTTGCGTATCAGCAATCTGCCCGAGTCGCTTGGCGACATACTCAGGGGAGTGGTCGATGGCATCGTCAATCTGTCGATAGAGTTCCTGCAGGTCTCGCTTGTGGTCTGCATCCTGGGCTGACAACGGGGAACTGGTCCCGATGACTGTCAGTAGTACTATAAAGGCGATTGTTCTCTTCATTTGTTATTCGTATTATAATTTTAGACTGCAAATATACCGACAATTTCTGAATCATCCAAATATTTTCGCCACTTTTCATCAGCAGACAGGAAATACGCCCAGAAATTTGGTTTTTCGATTGTTTTGCAGTACCTTTGCAGGCTGAAATGGAAAAAATCATTCTGGGCATCGACCCAGGTACGAACCTGATGGGATATGGCCTGCTGAAGGTGAAGGACGGCAAGGCGCAGATGTTGACGATGGGTGTCATCGATCTGCGGAAGTTTGCTGACGGCTACCTGAAGTTAGGTCACATCTTTGAGCGCGTGACGGGTATCATCGACGGATACCTGCCCGACGAGTTGGCCATCGAGGCTCCGTTCTTCGGCAAGAATGTGCAGTCGATGCTGAAACTCGGTCGCGCACAGGGTGTAGCCATCGCCGCCGCTATCCATCACGGAGTACCCATCCACGAGTATGCGCCGATGAAGATCAAGATGGCGCTGACGGGTAACGGTAATGCTTCGAAAGAGCAGGTGGCAGGGATGCTACAGCGGCTGCTGAGGATTCCCAACGAGGAGATGTCGAAGTTCATGGACGCCACCGACGCCCTCGCCGCCGCCTACTGTCACTTCATGCAGGCAGGAAAACCCGAGAGCGACGTAAAATACCGCGGGTGGAAGGATTTTATGAACAAAAACAAAGAAAGAATTAATAGCCACGGAAGAACACAGAAAGACACGGAGAAAGTAACCCGTGAAAATCCGTGTCATTCCGATACAAAAGACAAAACCGAGGATGAAGACGATTGAAATCATAAATGGCAGAACCAAGAATCCTGAGTGGTCGATGGCGGAGCCTGTGAATTTTACACTCGATGAAGGAGAGCATATCGCCATCATAGGCCGCAACGGAGCCGGAAAATCCAGGTTAGTAGACATGATCACCGGCCGTCACCCCATGTTCCCTGGTATGGTGAAGTACGCCTTTGATGAGCCCTATAACAACATCAAGCACATCACCTTCCGCGATACCTACGGCGGCGATAACGACCGCACCTATTTCCTGCAGCAGCGCTGGAACCAGATGGAGATCGATGAAGAGACACCAACCGTTGGCAGTAAACTTGAAGAGGCATTCCTGCTGGCCGGTGAGGACACGCCGAAACGAAGGGAGTTCCAGAAGCATATCTATCAGCTCTTCCATCTTGACGATCTGCTTGACAAGTAT
Organism: Prevotella sp.; assembly: GCA_016286585.1. Classification (GTDB taxonomy): domain Bacteria; phylum Bacteroidota; class Bacteroidia; order Bacteroidales; family Bacteroidaceae; genus Prevotella. The sequence continues at coordinate 1,701 of JAEETC010000248.1, forward strand.
ATCATACTGCTGTCGAGTGGTGAGTTGCGCAAATTCAAGCTCGCCGCCAATCTGTTTACCAAACCCAAAGTACTGATCATCGAGAACCCGTTTATCGGACTCGACGCAGAGACCAGAGACCAAGTGAAGGAGCTCCTCAGAATACTGACGGAAGAACAAGGTATGCAGATCATCCTGGTGCTTTCGAAGATGGACGAGATACCTGATTTCATCACACGTGTCATCAAAATCGAGAACCTCCGCTTCGTTCCTGAGATCAAGGTCAAGACCGATTTCCTGATCGAGCATTGTCCGCATGCGATCCAAGTGCAGAGGGAATCGCCGCTTCCCCCCATCCCCCAGCTGGTGATTATGTTCAAGGACGTCACCATCCGCTATGGTGAGCGAACCATTCTCAAGGATCTGAACTGGGTGGTGCTGAAGGGCGAACATTGGGCACTCTCAGGCCAGAACGGCTCCGGGAAGTCCACCCTACTCTCATTGGTCTGTGCAGATAATCCCCAAAGTTATGCCTGCAACATCTCACTTTTCGGACACAAACGCGGTAGCGGGGAAAGCATTTGGGATATCAAGAAACATATCGGCTACGTGTCGCCAGAGATGCATCGCAGCTACAAACAGAACATCCCTGCTCTGCAGATTGTAGCCAGCGGACTGAAAGATACCATCGGGCTCTACTTCAAGCCCACACAACAGGAAATAGACCAATGTCTGGAATGGATGAACGTCTTCGGCATCAGACATCTGGCTGATCGTAAGTTCCTCGAAATGTCGAGCGGCGAACAGCGACTGGTTTTGCTGGCCCGCGCTTTCGTCAAGTCACCTGATCTGCTGATTCTCGACGAGCCTCTTCACGGGTTGGACCTCTGCAACCGGAATATGGTGAAGGCCATCGTAGACCGCTATATGTATGAGGATCCTGATCGCACGCTGATATACGTGACGCATTATGAAAATGAGTTACCGTACTGTATCGATAACTCACTCTATCTGGAACGTCATTAAAAAAAAGCTCTCATTACGAGAGCTTTCCTTTTTCTCATTCACGAGAGCTTTCCTTTTTCTCATTTACGAGAGCTTTCCTTTTTTTATTTTCCTTCCATCAACGCTGCCGTGCGGACACGGGAAAGCGTCTCGGGCGTCATCTGCAGATAGCTGGCGATATACACCAACGGCGCACGGAGCACCAGTTGCGGCTGGTCTTTCACCAGTTTCTGGTAACGGTCCTGCGCACTCTCAAAACGGAGCATATCAGCATGATGCTGACTCAGGATGAGCGACTCCTCCAGGATCTTACGGAAGAGTATCTGGATGTTCACACTCTTCATGGCCACTGCCTCCAGATCGGCCTTTGGCATAGCGATCAAGACTGTGGGTTCGAGGGCTTTGATCTGCAGGCGTGTAGGCTGTTCCATGAATAGGCTCTCAATACACATCACGATACTGTTCTCGGTGGCCATGTACTCCGTCAGCTCTTTCTCGTTCTTGTAATAGAACTGACGTACAAGGCCTTTCACCACCCAATAGATGTTCGTGCACGTGTCTCCTTCTTTTAGAATCATTTCGTTCTTACCGAATTTCATCGGTATCAGGATACTTTCGAGCAGATCCAGCTCGTCGTGCGTCATTGTACTGTAACGACGGGCTAACTCACGAGCCACGTCTCTGGTTGTAATTGCAATGTTAGGCATAGACTTGTTGAAGATTTCTTAATTATCGTTTTTTTGATTAATCCAATTTTAATACGGCCAGGAAGGCTTTCTGCGGCACCTCCACATTGCCAATCTGTTTCATACGTTTCTTTCCTCGCTTCTGTTTCTCCAGCAGTTTCCGCTTTCGGCTGACATCACCACCATAGCACTTGGCTGTCACGTCCTTACGTACCTGTTTGACAGTCTCACG
>JAEETC010000060.1 GCA_016286585.1 Prevotella sp.
CCGATAGGAGCACCTTCCTCAAATACCACGTACTGCTTGTTGGTAGACAGCTTGGCTACGATGTAAACCCAACCATTCTTCTTGGCATCAATCTGAATCACAGCACCACCAGTTGCCTCCTTGAAGGTAACTGCTGAGTTACCACCGTCAGCATCCTTGGGGTTATCCTGACCCTGGACACCATCTTTGGTTTCAATCTCGTTGCCATCGATGACAACCTTGTTGAAATCGTTGTTCTTACAGTCTACAGCCTTGTGCTGAGTAGCGAAGGGGTTGGAAACCTCAATGGCACCCTCAATGGAACCCCATGCCTTGCCTGCTTCCACGTCAACTGCGTCAGAGCCGATGCCATTAGCTTCGGCACTAACTTTGAAAACCTGAGCATTTACACTCATTGCGGCTACAAGAGCCAATGCGCTAAGTAAAATTTTCTTCATACTCTTTGTTTTTAAGTTTATAATTAAGATGGATAAAATTGTTCTAACTCGTTGCAAAGATAAAGTAATATTTCGGATTATCCAAATTTTATTTGTTTTTTTTGAAGGGCCAAGAGGAAACTATCTTAAATTCCTCTTGTCCCTTGTATAGACTCTGTTATACGTAATCAATACCAGTTATCAGTTCTTCTTTCCGTAGAATACGTAGTTATACTTGTATTGTTTACGTCCCACTCTTACTTCTTTCTGGAAATTGACTCCAATATTGCCATTCTCGTCGATCTTCCCTGTAAATCCGGCACCCAGAGGATTGGTGGCCATATTATTGTTGAAGACGAAGCCATTGTTGGCATGGGTTATGTTGGCAATGGAGGTAGAACTTACATTTAGTGCTGCAGTGGTAAAACTCCCCTCAATGGTTACATCCACATTATAAGGAGTGTCGGTAGCTGTCAGAATGATAGTTCCGGAACCTTCAGATGATTCTGTATCGGAAGATACAGTCCATGTGCCTGTATATGTGCCGGCAGCTGCCTTCTCAGGTGTCGTTGGGAATGAGATGGTGTCATCATCGTCTCCACAGGATACAAAAGAGAAACTTAAGGCGAGCATTGCGGCCAGTGAATATATTATTTTTTTCATATTCTGTATTCTTTATGTTATTATTGGAATTATTCTATACCACCATAACCAGGATTCTGGTCGGCAACAGTAATACCAGTGTTTGAACTGATCTCGTTTTCGGGAATAGGACGGAGCCACTTATAGTTGCCTGCGACATCGGCCATTTGACTGGCAGTGTTGACGTACATGTTGAATGCCACGTTGTAACGGATGAGCTGCTTGGTACGACGGAGGTCAGTCCAACGATGTCCTTCTGCATAGAGTTCGCGAGCTCTCTCATCGAGAATCACGTCGATGTCCCTGAGGGTGAATGACGAAGGAGTGCTGTATTCAACAGTATATCCATTGAAAGAAGTGAGACTGGCGAGACCTGCACGTTTGCGGACTGCATTCAGCTTCTCCAGAGCTTGAGCAGTCTGACCTGCCATCAGATAAGCTTCAGCTGCCACAAGGTACATGTCGCTGACGTGGAATACGACAAGGTCACGGTAGTCATTAGAACCAGCTACTTGAGCTGACTCAGGATCATCGAACTTCTTGACACAGACGCCATTGTTAACTTGGGTGTTATACTCTGCAACGCTGATTGATGACTTGGTATACTTGCCGTTCTTGTCGAAAGTATACTTGATAACTGGGCTAGACAAAATAGCAGCTATAACACCATTTGTACAATTACCCTGGACCATCTGCTTAGCGTGTGCTTCTATATCTGCAACAGCTTCTGCTTCTGTCGTGTAGAAGGGATAAAAACGGTTGGCAATAGGCTGGCTGGCCAGTTTGGCTGCATCGAGATTGTAATATGCATAATAACCGTCGGTACCCCATCCTGCATCACCAGTAGATAGCAGTTCAGCATTATATAAGGTGGTCATGAAAGTACCCTCATAGCGCTGGTCGCCCTTTTCAAAAAGGTACATGCTCTTTTCGCTCTGCTGATTGTCGCTGCCCACGTTCTTAAGACCAAGTTTGACACAGTTGCCATAATAGCCACCAAAGTCGTTCTGACGGCTATGACCACCGCTAGTCTCGTCACCAGGATAGTTGGCGCGCTCATAGATGATAGAGAAGATTTCCTCTGCATTACCTTCATTTTTGGGTGACCACTTGTCCTCAAAAGACATAGTAAGACTAATACCGTTGATGGCCTTCTCTGCCCAAGAGGCAGCCTCGGTAAAGCGAGAGGTGCTTTTTACTGTATATGTACCCTGTTCTGCATTGTCCAAAGAGGTGTCAATATCCCAACCTGCAGCCAGACAGACCTTGGCGAGAAGGGCTGCTACAGCCTGTTTGCTGGCTCTTCCTTGATGGTTGCTGGCAGCATCCAGAGAAGAGTTGTTATAGAGGTCTGTAAGGTCTGCAATCACAGAAGTGTAGACCTCGTTCAGATCAGTACGGGGATAGCTCCTTTCCGGGGTGTTAATATATTCTGTGATATATGGCACGCTGCCAAACTGCTGTGTTAAGAGATAATATCCCCAATTGCGGAGGAAACGGGCCTCTTGAGACTCTTTGGATGAAGGATCGGCATAGAAAATAACGGCATTGGCGTAATTGATGGCCTTGTAGGCGTTTTTATAATAGCTTTCAACCGTACCTGATGCTGGAGTCATTGAATATTCGTTAAACTCACCGGCAGCATGACCTCGGGTGTTAATGTAAAGGTCTGTACCTTGTTCATAAATGGGTACCTGATTGATAACAGCATCAAAGCTGCTATATGCGGAGACCAAAAGCGATGAGACGTCTTTGCCAAAATAGGCATCTGTGGTCTGGCCTCCTGCAGATTTGTTTTCTGCATCGAGGAAATCGCTACAGCCTGTAAGTGTCATTCCCGCTAACAGTGCGGCAATAGCTGTTGAAAATATGTTCTTTTTCATAACTGTTTTCTTCTTTAACTTCTTAACTTCTGTCTCTTAGAACTTAATGCTTGCACCAAACTGATAGGTAATAGTGCTTGGACCATCGTTCTTGGCAGCTGCATCAGCCCACTCAGGATCGAAGCCCTTGTACTTTGTAAATACAAATGGGTTGGTCACTGTTGCATAAAGACGAAGGTGATTGCAACCTATCTTATTAATGATGTTCTTGGGGAATGTAAAGCCGAGAGTGATGTTCTTTACCTTTACGTAAGAGGCATCTACGATAGACTTGGCTTCATCCCAACGATCCTTCTGTAAACCAACACCGGCATTTGTTCCGCCATTGTTGGGGAAAGGATAATCTCCGTAGTGAGTTGTCTCCTGGTACTTAGGATTGATATATGTACCATCTGCGTTAACACCGTCACAGTCGATGATGGTTCCTGCAGGGATGTACCAATCCATAGCCAGTTTCTGGCGACCACGGTCGTTCATGGCGAGAATATCACCATTCAGGAAATTGGAGAATACCTTATAATTCTGCTTCGAATAGAGGGAGAACGAGAAGTCCAAGAACTTCCATGACAGGTTAGATGTAAAACTGCCAGTCCAGGACGGATCCCTATTCCATATATTCTTGTCTTCAGTATCAATGACACCATTTCCGTCGCGATCGACAATCCAGGGCTGACCTTCAGTCAAACCATAGCAGGCGTAATAGTAATCGTACTCACGTACCTCACTTCCAGGTGTAAACCCTTTAGCTTTGGCAATGGCATTGTCGGGTACAGTCATCATCCTGTCAGAAACAATGCCTCCCCATTCATAGCCCCATACATTAGTTGCAGAATAATCTATGAAGAGACTGCCGGAAACACCATTGAGCAACTGGTCGCCAGTACCGTTAATCTCACGCACCTTATTTTGGTTGTGGGCAAAATTAAAGGTGGTCTGCCAGTTCCAGTCTTTTGACTCAATGTTGACAGTAGTCAGGCTGATTTCAACACCACGGTTGCGTACGGAACCGATATTGGATGTCAGGGTGCCACCTCCTGATACGAGCGGCAGGGGAACATCGAAGAGCAGTTCCTTTGATGTCTTCTGATATACGTCTAAGGTACCACTAATACGGCCACCTAAGAAGCCGAAGTCAATACCGGCATTGTACTCTGTAGAAGTCTCCCATTTGAGGATGGTGTTGACAATGCCAGAAGGATAGAAGCCCTTTGTCCATGCCTGATCCAGATAGTAGTACAGGGGGCCAGCAACAGTCTGCTGAGTGTCGAAGTTGCCGATACCAGTGTTGTTACCAGTTACACCATAGCTCAGACGGAGCTTCAAGTTGCTCAGCCAGCTGATGCTCTGCATAAATGGCTCTTCTGTGATGCGCCATGCAGCAGCAACAGAGGGGAAACAGCCCCAACGCTCATCCTTAGTCAGTTTTGATGATCCATCCCAACGTACTGTTGCAGTGAGCAGGTAGCGGTTCTTCCAGTTGTAGTTGGCACGCAGAGCATAAGAAATCATGCTGTTCTCTGTATAGGAATTACTAGAACTTTCCTTATTGAAGTCACCAGACTTCAAATTCCACCAGTCTGTATTTTCCATAACACCGTCAGCTACCCATGTGGAAGTGTCACTATTGCTTGATTCCATGGAGAGAAGTGCCATCAGACCGACATTATGATTCTCTGCAATTGTTGTGCTGTAGTTGACAATATTGTCCCAAGTCCATGAGAAACTACGCTGTTTGGCGAGTGTTGCAGAATTAGTGTCACCATCAGCGTATGTCTTTCCTGTAGAAGGATTGATATATCCTGTGAATGCACCCTGACGATATGAAGAATAACTTGGAGAGAATGTCGTCTTGAAGTCAAGACCCTTGATGATGTCGAACTTAACATAGAAGTTACCAAGGGCACGCCATGTCTCACGATTCTTCGAAGTGTTCATCAGAAGGTGAAGAGCGCTGACCTGGTCAGAGAACTGATAAGAGGAACATGTTCCTAAAGACTGATAGTTACCTGGGAGGTGGTTGATGTTACCTTCCTGATCGTAGGGAATCATGTATGGGTTCATACGGAAAGCAACCCTGATGGCATCGTCGTTACCGTAATCATGGTTGATGTTTGCAACGTTGAAACTGAAACCGGCGCTTATAACCTTGTTAATCTTGGCGTCAACACTACCCTTGAAACTGTACTTGCTCTGTTCATCTCCTTGATAGATACCTTTTTCCTTGTTGTAGCCAACACCGAAATGATAATTTACACTTTCGCTACCACCGTTTACTGCCAAATAATGGTTTTGCTGGTTTCCAGAGCGTGTTACAAGGTCTGGCCAGTCTGTGGTTGAGCCAGAAGCGAGCATCTTCTTCATCATGAACTCACCTTCGCCGACATTCTCACGAAGCAGGCATTGCTCCAAGATAGAACCACCAATTTGGTAATTAGGATTGGCTGCGGGGAATGCCGAACCGTTAGCTCCTGCATAGGTGAGGAACTTCATGAAACGATATTTGTAGAAACTTTCACCATCCATGAAGTCTGGCATACGGGCAGTGTTAGTGATACCATAGTATCCGTCATAGCTGATGGTGGGCTTCTGGTCGCGCTTAACGCTCAGACCACCTTTTGTAGTTACCATGATAACACCAGCCGTAGCACGTGAACCGTAGATAGCGGTAGAAGAAGCATCTTTCAGAACATCAATACGTTCAATGTCCTGTGGGTTCAGCCATTGGATATCGCTACACATTACACCGTCGACCACATAAAGAGGGGTCGTTCCTGAGTTGATAGACGACTTACCACGGATTTCAATGTTGAAGTCACCACCTGCACGTCCGGAACTCTGTGTGATGTTCACACCAGGGGTAGCACCCTGAAGATTTTCCAGAACAGAAGGGGCGCCTTTAGCATTTAACTTTTCGGTGTCAACAGAAGAAATAGAACCCGTAAGGTCTGTCTTCTTCATCGTGCCGTAACCCACGACCACCACGTCCTGAAGGGTTGTGGCGTCCTCTTTGAGGACTACGTTGACACTTGTCTTACCAGCGACATTGACATCCTGCGACTGCATACCGATGTATGAAATCGTGAGAACATTGCCGCTCTCCATCTTAATGGTGAAGTTACCGTCGAAGTCCGTCACTGTGGCATTCTTGGTACCTTTTTCCATAACAGTAGCGCCGATGACGGCCTCACCCGTTTCATCGACCACATTTCCTGTCACCGTCTGAGCAGATACAGTGCCTATAAAAAGGCTCAGTACCAGCATCAGGGCGATGCGGAACGCTTTCAAATTACCTTGCATACTTAGTTATTATTATTAGTTATTAAATAAAATTGTCATCGATTTGGATGCAAAGATAGTCATTATTTGCGTAAATAACGATAATTTTTGCAAAAATAATCACGTAATCGTTTGCAAATTTTGTTAAACGTATATTATTATTATAAATAAGGTGTGTCTTAATGCTCCTTTTAAGAATACAGAACTCTTAATCTAAATTAAATCTTGATGTCATTTGATGGAAGGTTAGTGCATTTTTAGTATATTTGCACACAATTAATAATGTATAAGGATGAAAACTAACTACTTCATCAAAGACATGTGCTTGGCTTTCCTTTTGTTGCTGACAAGTATGGCTATGGCAGAAGATAGAACTCCAGCCTTTCCAGGGGCTGAGGGTTTTGGCATGTACACTACTGGCGGACGTGGCGGAGCTGTGTATCATGTGACAACCTTGGAGGACGGCACTCAGGAGGGTTCCTTCCGCTGGGCATGCAATAAGAGCGGTGCCCGTACCATTGTGTTTGACGTCTCGGGTACTATCTTTTTGAAGTCTGAACTTAAGATCAAGAACGGCAACGTGACCATTGCTGGGCAGTCTGCTCCAGGTGATGGCATCTGTATCGCCAACTATCCATTTGTCATTGCATGTAAGAACATCATCATCAGATATATCCGATTCCGCCTTGGCAATGAAGCCCTTAAGACTAACAATACGGCACATGAGGGGGATGGTCTTGGAGGTATGGACTCAGAGAATATCATCATTGACCATTGTTCGGTGTCATGGAGTATCGATGAGTGCCTTTCTGTCTATGGGTCTAAGAACATCACTGTGCAGTGGTGCATCGTCTCACAGAGCCTGAACAATGCCGGGCACTCCAAGGGATCGCATGGCTATGGCGGAAACTGGGGCGGTAGTGGAGCCTCCTATCATCATAACCTGATAGCCCATCATATCTCACGTACACCCAGACTTGGTCCGAGACCAGGTACTCAGACAGATGAACGGATGGATATGCGCAACAACGTGATCTACAACTGGATAGACAATGGTTGCTATGGGGGTGAAGGGATGAATGTAAACATTGTGAACAACTACTACAAACCTGGCCCTGACACGAAGACGGGAGCTAAAGGCATGCGTATAGCCTCTCCTGGCATCAGAACCAGCGACTATACGAAACATGACAGCAGTTCTCCTAACCAATGGGATGTGATGTGGCACGTCTGGGGGAAGTTCTATGTGGATGGCAACGTGAATGAGAAGTATCCCCAGGTTACAGAAGACAATTGGGCCTACGGCATTTATAACCAGATAGAAAATGCAAAAGTTGATAATACTTTCACTGAGGAAACCAAGGACACGATGCGTCTTTCATTGCCCATCCCATTTGAGACCGTGAGCACCCACTCTGCAGGTGATGCTTTTGAACGGGTATTGGAGTATGCTGGGGCTTCTTTGCATCGTGATGCGCTTGATGAAGTCGTAGTCAACGATACACGTCATGGAGAAACCACCTATACAGGCAAGGATTGCAAGCGAGGCATTATCAACTCACAAGACGATCTGAAGCCTGATGGAGCTGGTGATGACTGGAGTGCATGGCCCGACCTGAATAGTGAGACAGCACCTGCAGATACCGATGGTGACGGCATGCCCGATGAATGGGAATCTGCTCACAACTTGAATCCGTATGATGCCAGCGATGGTAAAGCTATAGAAAACAGTGAAACTTTCCAGTATACAAACCTCGAGGTTTACCTGAATCATCTTGTAGATGACATCACTGAGCGTCAAAACGTTGGGGGCATTGTGATCAGCGGACAACAGACTACGGCCATCAATATACCTGGTCTTACCCATGAACAGATGGAAGACCATCGCATCTATACCCTTGACGGCAGGCAGGTGAACAACTCTAAGATGCCTGGTGTCTATATCAGGAACGGACAGAAATTTATCATCCAATAAAAGAATATGAAACTACTACTTATTTCTCTGGCATTGGTCATGACAGACGTGGCCTATGCCCAGACTGACTACAAGTCAGAGGTGTGGTCGCCAGATAATGGAGACGGAACCTACACCAATCCCGTGATTAATGCCGACTATAGCGACCCGGATGTCTGTGTGGGTGCCAGTGGTGAAGACTACTACCTGACAGCCTCGTCGTTTAACTGTGTCCCTGGTCTGCCCATCCTTCACTCAAAGGATCTGGTGAACTGGGAGATTATCAATTATGCTCTTTCTTCACTCTATGAAGGTGATGAAGAAATGGAAAAACATTTCAGCACACCACAACATGGTGCTGGGGTATGGGCACCATCCATCCGCTACCATGATGGTTGGTACTATATCTATTGGGGTGACCCCGACTTTGGCGTGTATATGGTGAAGACTCAAGATCCAGCAGGTAAATGGGAGAAACCAGTTTGTGTGATTAAAGGTCAGGGATATATCGACACAACACCTCTTTGGGATGAAGACGGCCGTTGCTATCTGGTGAACGGATGGGCAAACTCTCGCTCGAAGTTTGCATCGGTGCTGACGGTGAGAGAAATGTCACCAGACGGTACGAAGGCTATTGGACAGCCGGTTATCGTGTTTGATGGCAATGGCACGGAGAATCGTACTTGCGAGGGCCCCAAGTTCTATAAGCGCGATGGCTGGTATTGGATTATGTGTCCTGCCGGGGGCGTTCCTACAGGTTTCCAACTCGCTATGAGAAGTAAGTCGCCTTACGGCCCCTATGAACATAAGATTGTCTTGGCTCAAGGCAAGACTAATATCAACGGTCCTCATCAAGGAGGTTGGGTGCATACAAAGTATGGCGAGGATTGGTTCTTGCATTTTCAGGATAAGGAGGCGTATGGTCGTGTGGTGCATTTGAACCCAGTGGACTGGTCGTCGGGATGGCCTGTGATGGGTAAAAAAGGTGAGCCTTTGGCAATCTGCCAAAAGCCTAAAAGCAATAACACGACGGTTGTCAATCCTGTGGAGAATGATGAATTCAATGCTCCTGTCTTGGGAAAGCAGTGGCAATGGCACGCCAATTATGATGAAAAGTTCGGTGTTCCCACTGCCTTCGGAACGTTCCGCGTCTATACCTATAAATTAAGTAAGGAGTGGAAAAATTTCTGGGAGGTTCCCAATCTGTTGTTGCAGAAGACGCCTGCCGATGCGTTTTGCGTCACTACGAAACTGCGTATGACCTCGAAGGCCGACGGACAGTTTGGTGGTCTTGTCATGATGGGACTTGACTACAGTGCCCTCGTCGTCAGAAGGGTAGGGCAGATGTTCCAGCTGGTGCAAATGACTTGCAAGGCAGCCGATAAGGGCAATGCACAGTCAGAGAAGATTATCACTACTTTGAAACCCACGGCAGAAGACAAGATTGACTATAAGCCAGGTATCCATGAGGATATCTATCTGCGTCTTTCGGTAAAAGACAGTCAGGTACGTTTCGCCTGGAGCAAGGATGGCAAGACATATTCCGACTGCGGAGACACGTTCCTGATGAAGGAAGGCAAGTGGATTGGTGCGAAGTTTGGCTATGTGGCTGCAGAGACCGATCCGAAGTGTGACCGTGGTTGGGTGGATGCCGACTGGATCAGGATAACGAAGGATTAAAAAGAAAGAAGAGGTAGCCAAGACGCCGCCTCTTCTTCATTATATAAGAAGGAAGGATTATCTGATGATCGTCTTCTTACCATTGATGATGTAGATTCCCTTACCAGGCTGCTTGACGCGGATGCCCTGCAGGTTGTAGATGACATCTTCACCATTGGTAGCATTGAGTGTCTTGATGCCTGTGGTGCCAGCCACGTGGGCCTCTGGACCAAGACCGCCCATGGCATTGGCAGAGCGGATGGACAGACAGTAGAGGTCAGGATTGACTTCGAGATTGTAGGATGTCCCGTCGGTCAGTGCAACAAACTCTCCACTCTTGAAGATGGCATAGGCAATGGCACCATTGACAGCAGACCAGGTGATGGAGCCATTGTTGTATTTGGCATCAGCGGGTGCATTGACTTGTGCAGTCAGAGCTGCAGGATCCCATTTCTTGGTCGCATTCTGGGAGAACATCTTTTCGTAGGTGAAGAGAGTTGTCTGGGCTGCAATCAGGATGGTTTGGTAGATGCCGGAGAATGAAGTGATGGCATTGCTCTCAGGTGTAATGTTATTGCCATCGATATCCATCGTGTTGTATTCCCCGAAGACATACGGATCGGTGTTATTCATACCTTTCTCTGTCCATCGGGTGTCGGCCAGGGTGGTTTCTGCATTCTTGCCGAGAGTGGTGTTCAGATAGACGGCGATGGGTTGGTTGGCCCAGGCGCGTCCGAATGTCCAGGTGTCATTGTCCTCGGCGAGATCCACGACTTTGCAGTTGTCGAATATGTATCCGAAATCGGTCATGGTTCGTGGTGCAACGATGGAACGGTCGCCGCTAAAGAATCTTGAACGTTGTTCAAGGGAGAGTGTCGTGTTCTGGAACCGGACATCACCGCCACCGCGGATAAAGTCGACAGTACCATGGATGTCACAGTCCTCCCAGTAAGACTGCATGCCATTGTTAAAGCCGTAGTAGGTGTCCTGATAGGAGAGCATCTTCACATTCTTGCCGATTGTACGGTTTCCTGCATCATAAAGGACGGAGGCACTGCCAGTAGCACTGGCATTGTAGTAATCAAGGGCGTTCTTCAATGTCAAGTCCTGCAGATAGAGGTTCTTAGAATTGTTGGTGAACATGTTTGAACTACCAAGGCCTTCAATGTAGACATCGGGTGCCGTAACAATGATGGTGCTGTCTTTCGACTGTCCGATAATGGAGATGTTGTAACCGGTGATGTCGGTCTGTACAGCCTCATCCAAGTCGTAGACACCGTTGGGCAGGAAGATGAATGAACGATCGGCCCTCTCTTTGGCATTCTTTACCGTCAGCTCCTCGAGGGCATTGGTAAACCCGGTGACCTGTCCTGGCTTGACGATAAACCAGTTGCCGAAGTTTTCGTAGTTCGATTCAGCAGTGTTAATGATCTTGATGGAATGAATGTACACTTCGCCTGGTGCTTTGATACAGAGTGAGATAGTACCGCCTTTTCCCTCATATTTGAAACTGGTAACATCGCCTTCGTCCTCAACAAAGGTGCTGATGGCAGTCAGCGTGTCGCCGGCCTCAGACTTGACATAGATGCTGTCGCCTTGGCTGTACATGCAGATGGCAAGTCGGATGTTAGCTTTCGGACCGACAAGCAAGTCAATCTTATTGCCGTCTTGGAAGGCCCATCCGTGTTGTGAGTCAAGCCAGTGATATCCTTTCCCGGAGACGTTGAATGCTTCATGATCCTCGGGATCGAAGTATTTGTCAGTGAGGTCGAAGATGTATTTCTTGCTGGTACTGACCTCTTCAATTTCCGTGGCATAGGCATAGAGGGTGATGTCTTCGTTGACGACATCCTTAACGGTGTACTTCTGCCCACCTTCTGGGGTGTGGCACCAACCACGCATTTTATAGCCATCCATCACCGATACATCATAGGGCTCAACGTCAAAGTATCCGATGGCCTCGCCCTTTTCACGCTCTTCCTGACTGAGAATGGTCTCCCCGTCTGTATCAATGTAGGTCAGCTTGAAAGTGGCTGTACGGGCAATGTTCAGTGTATAGGAAACCTTGTTTTCACCCAGGTTCATCGGGATGACAACCTTGCATTGCTTGTCGTCTCCATCATAGGTGATGGTGCCGACTTTTCCTTTTAGTGCTACGGCTTTCACGGGGTTGTCCTTACTGATCATCTTGTCCTTCCTTCTGATCTCGAGGGATCCTTCGTAGTCATCGCCAAAGAGGTCTTCTCTTGAATACGATTTGTCATTTATGGTCAGAGATGCCAGAACAGGCCAATCCCGGTCAATACCGGTGAGTGTTCCCTCGATGATGATGTTGGAGAAGCCCATCTGTTTGCCTTTTTCCAGATTATAAAGGTTGATGAGCAGTCCACAGGTGCCTTCGCCTGGGGTTGCACCTGAAAGATCGTATGACAGCTCCGTCACATTGGCGGCATTACTATCACGGTTGGGCTTGACACCGGTCTCTAATGAGAGAATGGTCTTGTCAGCATTCTGCCAGGAGATATCGAGATGACCGTTGTCAGTACCATAGCGGGTTGTCTTAAACGTGACCTTGGTTGGTGTAAAAGTAAGACCGAAATCAGGCTGGATAAGGAAACGGACTGCATTGCTCTCGTCTTTCCCACTTTGCTGGCTTAGTGGTTCTATCAGTGTCTGCCCGGTTTTCTTGTCTGCTCCCTTGATGACGAGATTACTGCCAAGTGTCACCTTGTTGTCGATGAAATGGGTGGCAGCTGTGCCAAAATCCGCTTTCTGCCCCGTCGTACCAAGGTTAAAGGCAAATGTGGCCTTGACCGGTTCCTTGTTGAGGGTATCATTCTTGGCAGGCTCTGGCTCTTTCTCCTTTTGAACTACGCTGATGGAAGCGAGGTATTTCCCCTTATTGATGATTTCCACATAGCCTTTCTTGACATCGGCCTCAGTAGCTGTGTAGACTGTCGTGGCTTTCGTGGCGTTGGTGCCTGCAATAGAGTAGGCATAGGCCGTATCGACACCAACAACGGTTACGATGTCAAGTTTACTTTTGACCGGAACTTTGAAAACGACACTGTCCCCGGTCTGTATGCAGTTCTTGGCCTTGCGGATGACCTTCCCATTGGCCTCTACGGTCAGCAGGATGCCGTTCTTTTCAACAGCTTTGATCGTGCTTGCCTTAGTTGTCTTCGACAAGGCAACGATGTCGGCTACAACGGTACTGTCTTTGAAATCCCAGGTCGCGGTGATGTCCTCTGCCTTGCTGACCATTGCCAGAATGGACAACAGGCATATAGTACCGATTCTCTGTAGTTGTTTCATAATGATAGTTTTAATAATGAATGATTTGATTATAAAGTTGTTATTTTATGACTTTTGTGATCGACTTCCCACCATCGGCAAAGCGCTCTACACGAATCATCACTCCTTTCTTGGGGGTGTCGAGCCGAAAGCCGTCAAGTGAGTAGTATTCGGTGGCGAGAATAGCTGATAGACATGGTGTGTCCTTGATGCCTGTTTCAATCTTGACACAAGCAGGATAGTACTCCTCGACGGCGCTCTCGGCATTGGCGTTTTCTGCTTTCATAATGTCCTCTACAATCGAGTTCATGTAGACCTCAAGGTTGGTGTACCAGCCTTTCTCTGTGTCGAGCGTATAAGCGTTACCGTCTGTTGCATCATTGGGATTGAGCCCATTTGCAGACTCCCACTCATCGGGCATACCGTCGCCGTCAGTGTCGAAACCTTCGACATGGCTTTCGGAAGCCAAGTCAGGAAAACTGGGGTAAGTCTCGTTCTGCTCACCATCAGGATCGTTAATGAAGTCGAGTTGACCTGCTTTTTTTGTGACAGGACCTGTATATGTGGCTGTGCCTGTGCTTACTTCAATAGCATAGCGTGCGTCAACAAGGTCGCGATAGAGGCTTGCTCCAGCGAAGCTAAGCACATTGTTAAATGCATTCTCGGCTGAGTGGGTGGTGATGTCGCCTGTGGGACAGGGCTCGTCAAGCTTAATCTTTACATAATCAATGCCGTCGGTATGTGTCACATACGTCGTTGTGCTACCATACATGTGGTTGGGATCTTTGCTATACCGTTCACCGTCAATGGTAATCGTTCCTGTGTCATAAGATACTCCGTTCCAATCGTAGTTGGCCTCCTTTCCAGAAGCTGCGGCAGTAACATAGTTACCATTAATATAGTAACGACTGGTCATGCCGGTGAGCTCTGCTGGAGTCGAGTTGCCGCTTGCACCGACAGTTACTTGGGTGACACGGGTGTTGGATGAATTAGAGGGACCAGCTTTATAGTAATTGTTCACGATGTTGATATATCCACCACCAGGTCCTCCATAGCAGGCATTGCTGGATTGGTAGTTGTACATCACGCAGTTGCGCAAATCTACATTCTCTGCCTGAACATAGTTCTCCCAGTTGTACTGGTCATAATACATGTTCTTTTTATAATCATTCCATTGGTAGCGTGCACCATTAAAGCGTGGAGCGCGATTTGTTACGTGGGCTATCAGATTGTGATGGAAACTGGCGAGTTTGCCTCCCCAGATACCACCGTAGCCGTGTGCTCCCTTACTATGGCCTGGGTTTGTCAGACTTTCGGCAATAGTACACCACTGCATGGTGAAATTGTTGTTGTCGTAAAATGAAGCCACCTCGTCAATGCTCCAACTAAACGAGCAGTGGTCGAGCATAATCTGGTTGCGTTTACGGCCCCATGTGGCATCAGCGCCATCGTTCACGTCTTTCACTTGGCTGCGACGGAAACGGAGATATCGCACGATGACATTGTCACAGTTCCCGAAATAAATGGTGTAATATCGCAATGTAATGCCTGGATGGGGGGCTGTCTGTCCTGCGATAGTGGTGTTTGATGTAATGTTGAGCTGTGACTTCAAATCAATGTAGCCGCTCACATCAAATACGATGGTCTTTGCATTGTTTCCTTTAAGCGCTTCACGCAGCGAACCATCACCAGAGTCATTCAGGTTGGTCACATGTCTGACCTCTCCGCCGCGTCCACCGGTAATATAGCGGGCATGACCTTCTGCACCAGGGAATGCCGGAGCCTGGGCCATTGATATCAGCGGGAAGACTGTGAATACTATTGTTGCAAGCGTCTTTTTCATCTTCATAATATGATTAATGCTTAATATATTTTTTACCATTTACGATTACAATTCCTTTGTAGCTATTACAGACACGCTGGCCAGTAAGAGAATAAGTGGGAAACTCCGCTGTGTTCTCGTGTAAGCTCGCAGAATTGTCAATTCCTGTATGAATGTCAGAGAAGAGTGTGGCACCGGCATACGACTGAACCACTCCAGGTACATCACTGTAGGCGGCAACGGTATAGGTGTATGGTACCGTAACGGTAGAGCCTAAAGATGCAGGTAGGGTTTTCGACTCAGCGATGAAATTGTCGGTCTGCCAGGTCACAGCTGTGGCACCACTTTGACTGTACCATTTCTTAACTCCGCTCTCGAAATAGTTGCCTTCGATAAGGAACTCTGAATTCTTGCGTGGATTGATGCAGTTGCTGGCAGTTGTGCAGCTGAAATAGTTGTTCAGCATGTGGATCTTGCCAACACGTGCCATGGGCATACGCTGTTTACAGCCCGTGCCCCACCAGTTGAAGGCAAAGGTGGTGTTCAGATATCCTGTTGCCTCACTGTCGCTACTGCCTATGAGATTGGTATTCTGGTGCATATACGAGCGGTCTGTATAGCTGAAGGTGCACCAGCTGACGGTGTTAAAGTCCGATGATTTGGTGATATCAAAATTGCCGTCCATACCATCAATAAATGTGCAGTGGTCTACCCAACAGTTTTTAGCCTTCGTGAACGACAGCAGGTCGTTTCCTCCAACATCGATCGAACCGGGACCTACGAATGTAATGTTGCGGATAATGATGTTCTCTTTGCTACTAACGCTCATGATCCCTGATTTGCGATAGCTCTCGGTGTCGTCACCTGTCAGGTTGATGATAATCTGTCGTGTGTTGTATTCTGCCTGTTCACTCACTGACTGGCCATTGGTTAACTTGCCGCCGGTGCCACTGCTTGTGCTCATGTTGGGCACTCCCGCTGCATCCAAAGCCGCTTTTATCTCGTCAGTTATGTACCACTGGGTGCAGAGTCGTGCATGATTGATACCCAATAGCGTCTTATTGCTTTTTTCGAAACTGATATTGCTTGATACGATGAAGTCGCCATCAGAACCGTCGAATATAATGATGTCGTTCTGCTTGATGGCATCTTGGATGGTACTTTTCATGTCTTGGCCATTGGATTTCAAGACAATGACCTTTCCTGTATAATCATCAGGTATTGGATAAGTATAGCATCCGCCACCAGTACAGTCGAAAGTACTGGCTGCGTCAGTACGTGATGAACGCGTACAGAAGCCGAAAGGGGTATTCTGGTCATAGTCTGTGGCCGATATTGACAGGTATATGGCAAGAATATTTAGTATAATAAGCAGAAATCTCTTCATTATGTTTAGTATATATATTGTTATTTGGCTGCAAAGATACGAAATATCATTGAATATATGTACAAGCCTTATTGTTTATTAACACTAAAACGTTTGCGCACCCCCAATGCCATGGTGAATATATCTTATCAGAAGAAAATGGTAGCTTGAAAACTCTTAGGCAAGAACTTACTGCATGCGTTGTAATCCTTCCCAGCGAACGGTCCATTGGCCGTTTGGGGGGAATCCCGGATTCAGTGGTTCCTGGCAACCATCCCATCCGGCACACATCATGGCAATGGCTGTCAGCAGTGCCCCGTTTCCTGGGAGATAGATCCGTAACCGGTCTTTTGTCTGGAAGTTATGGCCGTTTTTAAGATAGGTGTTCTTCTGAGTGTCGATAAGCAAAGCCTTGAGAGCAGTCTCAGGTTTACCGAGACGGGCAGCTGTCATGGCTATCATACCGTAGTCCCAACCCCAGGTGGTCTGCCAGTTCCAGTTCTGCATCACCCAGTCAAGAGTGGCATTCATCTTTTCTATATTATATAATAAGGAGTAAGAGAGTGATGTCGGTAGTATGCCACATGCACCCAGTATGCCGGGATGGTCATTGCGAGTCTTGTCGAGAAAGGATTCCGTCTTTTGGGTGGTAGGGGCATCGAAGGGGTCAAAGGTCTCCAGACCACTGGTCAAGCCAGTAGGTAGTCCAGCGGTGTAGATGCCTTGTCTTTCGGGGAGGGGTGACAGTTTCATGATGATTTCATCCCAGAGAGCATTACGGGGCATCCCTTGTCGTTCGCGCCAAAGGTTGGCAACGCTGAGACCATACTGCCAATAAGCCAGCTCGAAGGGGTGATTGAATGAAATGTCCTTTGTCATACACTCCTGCATGGCTGTCGCGCCTTTGATTATATAACGGTTGGCTTTCGGGTCAAAGGTGACAAAGTCAGCCATGAACTCTGCTGTGGCTTCGACTTGCTCACCATATTGAAGGAGCGTCTCCTCTGAGGGGTTGAAACGGTACATTTCTTCTGCAAAGTAAATGTAGTGTGGTTGCTGCCAGATGAGGAAGGAGCCTGTATTGCTGGGAGCTTCGCCAGCCCAGGGGTCGGTCATCTTCATCCAACGAACACCCTTGAACCCTTGCCGTTCTGCAATCTGTCGGGCAACGGGGTAGGCCGTTTCGTTATACCATTTGAGCAT
>JAEETC010000061.1 GCA_016286585.1 Prevotella sp.
GTAACGAGTACTATCAGGTTGGTCAGCAGAAGATCATGGAACTGCTGAACGACGACGTGATGGCTGCCGTGAAGCACATCGAGGGTCTGATGAACTCGAAGTTCGGCGACAAGGAGAATCCCCTGCTCGTCTCCGTCCGTTCCGGTGCCCGTGCTTCTATGCCCGGTATGATGGATACCATCCTGAACCTCGGTCTGAACGACGAGGTGGCTGAGGGTATGGTGAAGAAGACCAACAATCCCCACTTCGTTTACGACTCTTATCGTCGTTTCGTGCAGATGTACGGTGACGTGGTGCTCGAGATGAAGCCCGTGAACAAGACCGACATCGATCCGTTCGAGGAGATCATCGAGAAGGTGAAGGAAGAGCGTGGCGTGAAGCTCGACAAGGACCTGAACGTCGACGAGCTGAAGAAGCTGGTGAAGCTCTTCAAGGAGGCCATCAAGGAGCGCACAGGCAAGGACTTCCCCAACGATCCTATCGAGCAGCTCTGGGGTGCTATCTGCGCTGTGTTCCGTTCTTGGATGAACGAGCGCGCTATCCTCTATCGTAAGATGGAAGGCATTCCCGACGAGTGGGGTACTGCCGTTAGCGTGATGGCTATGGTATTCGGTAACATGGGTGACACCTCTGCTACTGGTGTATGCTTCAGCCGTGATGCCGCTAATGGTGAGAACCTGTTCAATGGTGAGTATCTGGTGAATGCTCAGGGTGAGGACGTTGTGGCTGGTATCCGTACCCCGCAGCAGATCACGAAGATCGGTTCTCAGCGCTGGGCAGAGCGTGCTGGTATCTCTGAGGAGGAGCGCGTGGCCAAGTATCCTTCTATGGAGGAGGCTATGCCTGAGATCTACAACGAGCTGAATGGCATCCAGGACAAGCTGGAGCACCACTATCACGACATGCAGGATATGGAGTTCACCGTTCAGGAAGGTAAGCTCTGGTTCCTCCAGACCCGTAACGGTAAGCGTACAGGTGCCGCTATGGTGAAGATTGCTATCGACCTGCTCCACGAGGGTATGATCGACGAGAAGACCGCCATCATGCGCTGCGAGCCTCAGAAGCTCGACGAGCTGCTGCACCCCGTATTCGATAAGAAGGCCCTCTCTTCTGCCAATGTGATTGCTCAGGGTCTGCCTGCATCTCCTGGTGCTGCCTGCGGTCAGATTGTATTCCACGCTGACGACGCTAAGGAGTGGCACGAGAATGGTCACAAGGTAGTGCTCGTACGTATCGAGACCTCTCCTGAGGACCTCGCTGGTATGGCTGCTGCCGAGGGTATCCTGACCGCTCGTGGTGGTATGACCTCTCACGCTGCCGTTGTGGCTCGTGGTATGGGTAAGTGCTGCGTATCGGGTGTAGGTGCACTGAATGTGAGTTATGTGAACAAGACCGTTGAGATCGACGGCATAATATACAAGGAGGGTGACTACATCTCTCTGAATGGTACTACTGGTCAGGTTTATGCTGGTGAGGTTCCCACGAAGGCTGCTGAGCTCAGTGGTGACTTCAAGGAGCTGATGGATCTCTGCGACAAGTACACGAAGCTGCA
This sequence comes from Prevotella sp., assembly GCA_016286585.1. Taxonomy (GTDB): domain Bacteria; phylum Bacteroidota; class Bacteroidia; order Bacteroidales; family Bacteroidaceae; genus Prevotella. The sequence continues at coordinate 1,553 of JAEETC010000061.1, forward strand.
GGTTCGTACCAACGCTGATACCCCGCACGATGCACAGGTGGCTCGCGCCTTCGGTGCCAAGGGTATCGGTCTGACACGTACCGAGCACATGTTCTTCGAGGATCAGAAGATCGTTGCCATGCGTGAGATGATTCTGGCCGACAGCGTTGCCGGACGTGAGAAGGCTCTTGCCAAGCTGCTGCCTTACCAGAAGGCAGACTTCAAGGGCATCCTCGAGGCTATGGACGGTCTGCCCGTGAACATCCGTCTGCTCGATCCTCCTCTCCACGAGTTCGTTCCCCACGATCTGCCGGGTCAGGAGACGATGGCTAAGGAGATGGGCGTCAGCCTGGAGGAAATCCAGCGCCGTGTGGCTTCTCTCGCTGAGAACAACCCGATGCTCGGTCACCGTGGTTGCCGTCTGGGTATCACCTTCCCCGAGATCACCGCTATGCAGACCAAGGCTATCCTCTCTGCAGCTTGCGAGCTGAAGAAGGAGGGTAAGAACCCGATGCCGGAGATCATGGTTCCGCTGATTGGTACGATCAACGAGTTGAAGCAGCAGAAGGAGGTGATCCAGTATGCCGCTAAGGAGGTATTCCAGGAGTATGGTCTCGAGGTTGAGTTCGAGATCGGTACGATGATTGAGATTCCGCGTGCTGCCCTGACCGCCGATCTGATTGCTTCAGAGGCTCAGTACTTCTCATTCGGTACCAACGACCTGACTCAGATGACCTTCGGTTACAGCCGCGACGATATCGCTTCGTTCCTGCCTGTATACCTCGACAAGAAGATCCTGAAGGTAGACCCGTTCCAGGTGCTCGACCAGAAGGGTGTTGGCCGTCTCATCAAGTTCGCTGTGAAGGAAGGCCGTGAAGTACGTCCTGACCTCCGTTGCGGTATCTGTGGTGAGCATGGTGGTGAGCCCAGCTCTGTGAAGTTCTGTGCCAAGATTGGCATGAACTACGCATCTTGCTCTCCGTTCCGCGTGCCCATCGCTCGTCTCGCTGCAGCACAGGCTGCTGTGGAGGAGTAAACCAGAACACTCTGAATATGATAAAGACCGCCGGCTTTCACAAGTCAGCGGTCTTTTGTTTTCTGCGGTCTTTATAAAGTGAAAGGCCGCTCGGCCATCCCCGAAGGCCGCTACGCGGTAGTCATCTCGTGGAGTCCGAAGTTTGAGCAATGGCTTCCCATCCTCCTCGGTGGCCCGAGTTCAACCGCAAATGGCAAGGCCGTCTGGCTGACCATCAAGTAAACTCTCTCATTCAGGGCTGGCACTCAACATCGAGTGCCGGCCCTGTGCAAAATCACCATAATTGATCAAGAAGGCAGCCTATTACCTGATAAAGTTCATGAATTGGGGACGTTCATCGCGCTTGGGAGCTGATTTGCCTGTCTTGCAAACTCAAACAGCGATTCTGGCAGATGACAGTAGCCTGTTGGATTCTTGTCAAGATAGTCCTGATGATACTCTTCTGCTGTATAGAAGTTCTCTAAGGGCAGTTTCTCAACGGCCAGAGGCTGCTGATACTTCTTCTGTTCCTCGGCAAACACCTTTTCGATAACGGGCAAGTCCTCAATATCGGTATAATAGATGCCTGTACGATAACGAGTCCCTTCGTCATGCCCCTGTTTATTGAGACTGGTTGGGTCGATGGCCTTGAAGAACATCTGCAACAGGAACTCGAGGCTCACCACATCAGGATTGTATTTCACATGCACCGTCTCGGCATATCCCGTCGTATCGGTATAGACCTCTTTGTACGTCGGGCTGGCAGTATGTCCGTTGGCAAATCCCACAGACGTTTCCACCACACCCTCTATCTGCTTGAAGTAGTGCTCCGTTCCCCAGAAGCAGCCGCCTGCAAGATAGATGTCCTTACCGCTTTTAGTTTCCAATATGCCGTCAACCTCGTGTTCGACAAAGGGGCCAGCCTTACATTCCAGCAAGACGGAGGGTGTCAGGCACTCTAACCCATGCCAGACGTTCTTGGGTATGTCTACGCCGTAAGTACCACTCTCCTGACTGATCACACAGGTTGCCAGGATCTCGCCGCTATCGTTGTAGGTTGTCACCCTGACTTTGCCCTTCAGAATAACGAAGGTCTCGTCCTTGTCAGGATGGTGATGTACAGGGATGAATGTGCCTGGCTGTAAGGCATTGAGGAAACGGTGGCACTTGTCCTGCAGACTTCCGTGGAAGTTGTAGTTCATCCTCAGTCGTGGGGATTTCTTGGCTTCTTCCGCCACACTGTTCATCAGTTGTTCGTCTATTATCTTCATATTAATCTTCTTTGTAGTGTTTCAGTTGCAAAATTGGTTCATTCATACGAATCTACCTGTATCGTGGCACGAGGTGAAGAGGTCTGACAGGTGATGGTACGACTGTCGCCGGGGGCCAGCGAGAAGTAGTTGTCGCTCCAGTAGGCAGGACATATCAACTCGCCATTCTGGTTCTTGGCGACGAGGCGAATCATGAAGGCTACCTTGTCCGTCGGGTTGCTAACTGTGATCTTGTAAAGACCCTCTGACGATGGCTTGATCGTCAACACACAATTCTTGGTACACAGCCCGTTGAGCACGTCGTAAGAGGCATATTGCGTGATGGGAGTGTTCACCCAGGTGGTTTTCGACCAGTCGTAGGAGTCGTTACCAGAAGGCAGGAAGTACTCGTTGGTCGCCACCTCATCCCCTTTGCCGTCTGTCAGCTTGAGGAACAGGAAAGCAGCAGGTGCCCCGCTGGTGTCGATGTCGAACACTTTGACCACCGTTCCCGATGCGATCTCTATCTGTTGGCTGTTATTGATGTTCTGGCCGTCTTTCAGGAGTTTCATCTCAGCCTTGACGTTGGCAGTTTCAAATGTTTCATTGACGGCATAGACACCCTTCGTGTAGTAGTCGTAGATCAGTTGCACGGGGGCATTGGCCTTTTTCACGCCGTAGTAGGCGGCATTGGGCTGTTTGTAGTAGTCGTAGAGCTGCCAGTAGATGCCTGGTCGTGCACCGTTCAGCATCCATTGGATGATGCCCGTGGTGTGGGGCCAGTGGGCACGGAACGACTCGAACATCGCCTTCGTACTCTCGTAGTTCAGCAGGTCGGCCCTGAAGAGATATTCGTTGATATCCTTCGCATCACCAAAACGGTTGTGGATCACCTCATTGAGCTGGTTCAGCGAGTTCATGGCCGAGCCCGAAGCCGTGCAGAGGATATCCCAACGGTTATCGATGGGCCAGAGCTGCTCACCCAGCATCTTCTCTAATGATTCCTTCACGGGCAGTTGGGCGCCGATGCCCGTCTCTGTGTTGAAACCGAAGGCACCACCTGGAGCTTCAGGCAGATACCAGTATGCCGGACCGACATACTCGTAAGGGCCAGCCATCTTCGTGCCCGATGGCCCAGAGATTTCACTCTTCTGGTCCTTGGCCGAGATCAGGTAGTCGCGGTCGTCCTCCTTAGTCAGAAATGCTTGATATTGCTTCTCCAACTCGGGCTTGGGTAGCATGTCACTGCCCACAAACCACCCGATAATGGAGGGATGATAGCGGAGCCACATCACCTGGTCTTCGAACGACTTGGCGACGATGTCTATTTGTTCCTCGCTGAGGATACCGCCGTATGGCTCTTCGCAGGGCGAACCAAGATATTCTGCCCATTCCCAGTGACAACTCCAACCCACCAGAATGAAGAGTCCCATCTCATCGCAGAGGTCATACAGGCTCTGTGACGTTCCCCAGAAGCCCTCCAGACGCACGGTGTTCATATTCATGTCGCGTACATATTCTAATTGTAGCTTGTTCGTCTCGGGCGTGTCACGCAGATAGATATCATCGGTCCATCCAGCACCACGTAGCAACACCTTTTTGCCGTTCAGGATGAAGCCGCGATAACCCTCATCGGTTAGGTAGCTGTGGATTTCACGGATGCCGAAACGCACATCCTCGCTATCCGACACCTTGTCATTCTCGACAAACTCCACATGCAGGTCGCAGAGCTCGGGCTTACCCATGTTGTGGCACCACCACAGACGAGGATTGTCGATATGAATCTCCTCGGGGGCTGCGAAACGAACTTTCTCGCCGGCAGCCAACGTCACAGGATAACTGAACGCCTGTCCGTCGGCAGTACCTTTTACAACACCTTCCACAGGCTGATCCGAGAGGTTCTTCAGTTCTGTGGCCACCGTGAGCCACGCTTCATCGAGCGTCTCTGTGTTCACCCTCGAACGGACGGCCGAATGCGATACAACCACGTTGCCGCAGGTCTTCACCTTCACTTCACGGTAGATTCCCATGTTCTCGTCGGCAGGCCGTGGGTTCCAGTCGGCAAATCCGATATTAGGTTCTCCGGGCTGGGCACGGAACACCTCGACGGCCAGCACATTCTCTGAGGCTATCTCCTTAGTGACATCGAACTCAAACTGTCGGAACGAACCTGCCATCTCTTGACTGTTGGCTATCTGCTGTCCATTGAGCCATACGTTGGCACGATAGCAGACACCGTCGAAGTCGAGCACGGCGTGTTCTCCTTCCTTCAAGGCTGGCAGGTCGAAGGTAGTGCGATACCACCAGCTCTTCTCAAAGCGCTGTTTATCGATCTTGGCATAGTCCTCGGCTGTGAGTGCCTCGGGTTCGATGCCGTTGGACGTCAGCACACCCATCAGCGTTGACGGGACGCTGGCATCAATCCAGCCGTCAGTATTGGCGGCTGGGGTAGACAGAATGTCACCTGTCTGTTCAATCTTCTCCGACGACTGCACCTGCCAGGTCATCGTCTGCGTTGTTTTCTCTGTGCAAGCCGTCAGTGCTCCTGCAAGCGTCATAACAGCCATGATATTTCTGTATTTCATCATCTTTAATCTTTAATGGTCAATGTTCAATGGTCAATCAAACCAACAGTCCTGCTCCCAGCATTGCTGCGTTGGGTAGTGTAGAAGGCGCGATACGGGTGGCAGCTACATTCTCGGGGTAGGGGAACGATGTGAGCGTCTGCCGCATGGCAGCCTCAAAGAGTGGGAACGCACTGGCGATGCCACCACCGATGATGATGGCCTCTGGGGCGTAGGTGAACAGTACGGCCTTGATCAGTTCACCCACGTTCTGACCGAATTCCTGCCACACGGCGATGGCTTCTTTGTCACCAGCCTGGGCTCGTTTGCCGAAGTTGGCACCCGTGTCGCCATGTAACTGGCTGAAGAAGCGGCTGCTGCAATAGAACTCATAGTCGGCATCCTTGAAGGGAAGTGATCCGATCTCGCCCGCACCTGTATTCACACCGTTATAGAGTTTCCCGTCGATGATAATGCCCGAGCCGATACCCGTGCCCATCGTCAACCCCACCATATCACTCGTACCCTGGCCCTCACCGTAACGCCAGGCGCCCAAGGCAAAGCAGTTGGCATCATTGTTCACGGCGACGGGTACACCGAATTTTTTCTCCAGAATATCCTTCAGGTGTACCTCTTTCCACGCCGGGATATTGGCAACGTTGTAGACGATGCCTTGTCGGTAGTCTACCACCGACGGCACACCGACACCGATGCCCGTCACTTCTGCTCGCATCAGTTGGGCGATCTGCCGCTTCAACTGACTGAGAACGACTTCTTCTGTTTCTTTTGCTGGACAGGGCTCGATGACCGTCTCAACGACCTTTGCCCCGTCAGTGAGCCCCACACGCATGTTGGTGCCTCCCAGGTCTATAGCTATTTTCATATTCTTGTTGATGGTTTATACTATCGTCAGGCTTCTGTTAATCATCTTCGTCGTCATCTTCTTTCTCGATTTTGGTTTTATACGTGATATTTGCCTCTTTCAGCATGTTGCGGTAGTGGTTGCTGACATCCTTCCAGTGGTAGAAGGGGTAGCAGTCGGTCTGGATGGGTACGGAGGTCTCGTTCTCATTCATGAGGAACTTTACGAGGATATCATCCGATCCTTGCTTGCGGTTCAGCGTCATCAGCTCCTGACAGAAGTTTGCCATCGATAGCATACAGCGTCGGACGGTCGAGGAGTTGGCCTTCACATGGATAGGTTGCATCAGCAGTTCCGGGTAGTTCCTCACCAGTCGGTGGGCGATGGCTCGGTGCTGTCTGCCACCAAGCTGAGTCAGGTCTCCGTCACGGTGGTGGGCATTGTCGGCAGCCAGTTTCAGACGGCCGAGTACCTCCTTTCCGTAGTCCGTCAGCCAATCGCGTGCCTGAGCGGTGTCCATCTTTCCGATGGTGTATTTGTAGGCTTTGTCGTCAGTCATGTAACGGGCACCGTGACGTCCGTAGTGACTGACGTAAAATGGCTCATAGCCGTCGGGAGCTGGTGTGACGTGTCCCGTCGGGTTGGGATAGTTACTGTAGTTTCCTGCTGCCAGATCGAGATGAGCCAGCAGTTCAGCCCTCGATGTCTGAGCATGCATAAGGGAGGGCAACAACCATCCAGCCATCACAAAGAGAAGGGTTAGTCTGCGCCATAGCCAACGGGGAATGAGCCGCCAGAAGAATGTCAGGACACGATAGCGACCATCGATGATCCGGACATGACGCTTACGGTAGATACTGCTGACAATGTCACGCGCCACTGTTTCAGGTTGCATCAACATGGGATAGGGGAAATCGCCGTTGAGCAAAGCCGTATCTACGAATCCCGGACGAATGTCGGTAAAGCTGATGTACAATCCTCTTTGACGGGTTTGTTGCTCTAAAGCCTGTAGGTAGGTGGCTTGCAGGGCTTTTGTGGCAGAGTAGGCAGGGGCAGGTCCAAGGCCTTTGGTTCCCGCAATAGAGGTGATGGCGGCGATATGGCCCTCGCCTTTTTCTGCGAAATACCTGTAGGCGGTGCCTATCATCCTTGTGAATCCGACGGCATTTGTTTCCATCGTTTGCAGCTCTATGTCTGCCTCCAATGTGCGGTTTTGCTTGCCGATACCTGAGGCGTGGAAGTAGAGATCTATTCCTCCGAGTCTGTTGATGAGGCTCAGCAGACGGTCACCTGCATCTGGTTTTGTCACGTCGATGGTCATCACCTCTATGCGCTCAGGAGCCATTGCCTTCAGTTCCTGCAGGGGTTCCTCACGACGAGCGGCCACTCCCAGATGCCAACCGTCAGAGAGTAGCAGTTTGGCTGTTTCCATGCCTATACCGGAACTGGCACCTACAATGATTGCTTTCTTAACGTCATTCATTTCGTTTCATTGTCCTATTTGTCTGCAAAGATACTGAATAATAGAATATCAGCTTGTGCTAATGTGTTAAAATAGCTAAATCTTGACATGGTTTCTTTTATTATTTGTATTTTTGCAAAGTCAATAAGACAAATAGATACCCCTTTTTATCAACAATTAAAAAGAAAATAGAAATGAAGAAGATTATTTTGACAGTTGTAGTGGCTCTGGTAGCAGGCTTTGCTCAAGTTGAGACTGCACAGGCACAGGATGTAATCACAGGCACCAGTCAGGTAGATAAGGCAACACTTGAAGCTCAGAAGAAAGCCGAGAAGCAGGCTCGTAAGGCCCAGAAGGCACAGGAGAAGGCCGAGAAGAAGGCCAAGAAGGCTGAGAAGGAGGCCAAGAAGCGCCAGAAGCGTATCAAGGATGCCGAGAAGGCCCAGAAGGATGCTGAGAAGGCGATGAAGAAAGCCCAGGAGGCTACGGAAAAGGCTTCACGTGAAGCCACTCCCGAGGCTCAGGCTAAGGCTGCCAAGGCTCAGGCCAAGGCTCAGAAGGCTCAGGAGAAAGCCGCAAAGAAAGCACGTAAGGCGAAGTAAAATAAGAATCCCCTTCAACTCAGGAAGGGGATTTTTGTTATTTATATTGACGGAGGGCTGCGATGAGTTCGCTGTTCTCTGTTTTTGTACCGATGGTGATGCGCAGGCAGTTCTGGCAGAGCTGCACCCGATGACGGTTACGGACAATGATACCCCTGTCTACCAGATAGTTGTAGATCTTTACGGCATCGGTCATCTTTGCCAGGAAGAAGTTGGCTTCCGTCGGATAGACCTTCTCGCAGATGGGCAGCAACTCAAAGGCGTCGATCATGCGTGTACGTTCCTGCAGCAGTATCTTCACCCATTTGTCCACTTCGAAGGGATCTTTCAGGGCTTCGAGGGCCTGCTGCTGGGTAAGCTGGTTCACGTTGTAGGGATACTTAACCTTATTGAACAGCTCGATGATGTCCTTGGATGCAAAGGCCATACCCAGTCGGATGGCAGCACAGCCCCAAGCCTTCGACATCGTGTTGAGCACGATGAGGTTGGGATATTTGGCAAGTTCCAGGCGCAGGGGCAGTTGGGATGAGAAGTCACTATAGGCCTCGTCGACGATGACCAGTCCCTCAAACTGTTCAATCACCCTGATGACCTCCTCGCGCTTCAGGCAGTTGCCTGTCGGATTGTTGGGCGTGCAGAGCCAGACGATCTTAGTGTGGGCATCGGTGGCGGCGAGCAGCTGGTCGGCACTAATCTGGTAGTGGTCGTCCAGTAATACAGGACGATACTCTACATTGTTGATGTCGGCACAGACTTTATACATACCATAGGTGGGCTCGATGGCTACGACATTGTCGATGCCAGGCTCACAGAAACAACGGTAGGGCAAGTCGATGGCTTCGTCGCTGCCGTTGCCGAGGAAGATATTTTCGCTTGGTACGCCCTTCACCTTCGAGAGCGCAGCCTTCAGCTCCAGCTGCAAGGGGTCGGGGTAACGGTTAAACGGCTGGTTATACGGATTCTCGTTGGCATCGAGAAACACCCTTGCCTCACGGCCGGCGTATTCATTCCTGGCCGAGCTGTATGGTGCCAGACTCCAAATATTGGGTCGCGTTAATTCTTGTAGTGCCTTCATCATTCTTTATGCTTCACTTTTCACTTTTGCTAAGCGTACACTCATCGCATTCTTATGGGCGTCGAGCTGTTCGGCCTCAGCCATGAGCTCTACGACATGACCGATGCTGTGGATGCCGTCTTCCGTCAGATGCTGGAAGGTAATCTTGCGACAGTAGCTGTCGAGGTTCACACCGCTGTAGGCAGTGGCATAGCCGTGAGTGGGCAGTGTGTGGTTTGTGCCGCTGGCATAGTCGCCAGCACTCTCACAAGCGTATGCTCCGAGGAACACGCTGCCGGCATTCACCACTTTGGCAGCCAGCTTTTCGAAGTTACGTGTTTGTAGGATAAGATGCTCCGGGGCGTATGCGTTCGAGAGACCGATGGCCTCATCGAGATCTTTCACAAGAACAAGGGTACTGTTCTCCAGTGCCTTCTCTGCAATCGTCTTTCTCGGCAACAGCTCCAGCTGACGGTTCACTTCAGCCTGTACGTCGAGCAGCACCTGCTCTGAGGTCGTGATGAGCAACACCTGAGAGTCGATGCCGTGCTCGGCCTGTGACAACAAGTCGGCAGCCACGAACTCGATGTTTGCCTGTTTGTCGGCAATCACACAGACCTCCGAAGGGCCTGCGGGCATGTCGATAGCCACATCGTGAAGACTCACCTGTTGCTTGGCGGCCATCACGTATTGGTTGCCAGGACCGAATATCTTGTAGACCTTGGGGATTGACTCCGTGCCGTAGGCCATAGCACCGATGGCCTGTACGCCGCCGGCCTTGAAGATCTTGCTGACGCCGGCGATGCGGGCAGCTACGAGGATGGCGGGATTCACCTTACCGTTACGAGTCGGAGGTGTGCAGAGTACAATCTCGCTGCATCCGGCAATCTTGGCAGGCGTAGCCAGCATGAGAACAGTAGAGAAGAGAGGAGCAGTACCGCCTGGAATATAGAGACCCACCTTTTCGATGGCGACACTCTTCTGCCAGCAGGTGACACCCGGTTGTGTCTCTACCTTCTTGCTCCGGAATTGCTGCGACTCGTGGAAAGCATGGATGTTGTAATGGGCCAGCTGGATGGCAGCCTTCAGTTCGCTGTCCACCAGTCGCTCTGCCTCTTCCATCTCAGCATCGCTGACGGCGAGTGTCGGCAGGTCCACATGGTCGAACTTCAGCTCATAGCCTTTCACGGCGTCATCACCGCGTTTCTTAACGTCGGCCAGCACCGAGGCCACTGTTTCATTCAGCTTCGATACATCGAGATGCGGACGCTTCACAATCTTCGCCCACTCCTTCTTTTCCGGATATCGGATAATGTTCATTTACCTTTTTACTTTTACAGGATCATTTTCTCAATCGGTGTAACCAGTATTCCCTGGGCACCCATCTCCTTCAACTTGCCGATAATCTCCCAGAACTGCTTCTGGTCGAGTACCGTATGTACAGAGCACCATTCGTCGTCGGCCAAGGGGATGATCGTAGGACTCTTCAGACCGGGCAGTACATCGATGATTTCCTGCAGACGGGCCTTCGGGGCGTTCATGCGTACATATTTCTTATCTTCGGCATCCTTCACGGCCTTGAAGCGGAAGAGCATTTGTTCCAGTATCTGTCGCTTCTCTTCGGATAGTTGCTTGTTGCCGATCAGCAGGGCCTCACTCTGCATCACCACCTCCACCTCGCGGAGGTTGTTGCTCACAAGCGTCGAACCAGAGGACACAATATCGAAGATTCCATCGGCCAGTCCAATGCCTGGGCTGATCTCTACCGAACCCGTAATCACGTGAATCTCAGCCTTGATGCCGTGCTTGTCGAGAAACTGCTTGAGGATGGCGGGATAGCTTGTGGCAATCTTCTTGCCGTTGAACCACTCAACACCATTATAGTTGATCTCCTTGGGAATAGCCAGCGACAGGCGGCACTTCGAGAATCCGAGACGGGAGACAATTTCAGCATCCTCGCCGCGCTCCACGAACTCGTTCTCACCCACCACGCCTATGTCGGCCACACCTGAGGCCACACTCTGTGGAATATCATCATCGCGAAGGTAAAGCACCTCCAACGGGAAGTTCGACGACTGTACCAGCAGCGTCCTTTTCGAGGCGCTCACTTTGATATCTGCCTCCGACAACAGGTTCATCGTGTCGTCGAACAGCCGTCCTTTAGATTGTACTGCAATACGTAACATCTTTGTCTTTGTAAGTCTCTAAATTTGCAAATTCGCGTGCAAAATTACAAAAAATCCGTGAAATCCGTGTCATCCGTGTTTAAAAATTAGTACCTTTGCAGCGTTTTTATGGGCTTAGTCAATGGAATGAAGCTGTTTTTGAATAAATATGCGCTTTTGTTAGGGGTGTTCGTGTTCCTTGTCTCCTGCACGCAGAAGCAGGAGCGTGTAGTGACGCCCTATGGGTCGGTGCTTGATTCTGTGACGGTGACAGAAGAGTTCGACCTGACGGATATTCAGACGAGCGGTGAGTTGATTATAGCGACGCTCAGCGGCCCGGACACCTATTATGACTATCATGGGAAGTCGCTCGGTACACAGTATCTCATCTGCCAGCGCTTTGCCGATTCTCTTGGTGTGCGACTGCGTGTTGAGGTGTGTCGTGATAGTGCCGAGCTGGTCAATAAACAACAGGAGGGTGACATCGACCTCATCGCCTATCCGACGCCTGGCCACATTGAGGCTGGTAACGATAAATCCGAACTGGCCGAAGAGCTGAAGACTTGGTATCGGCCTGCGCTGATTGCGGAGGCGAAGAAGATGGAGACGGAGCTGCTGACTGTGAGGAAGGTGCGCCGTCGGGTGTTCGCTCCGATGCTCGATAAGAAGGGCGGCATCGTCTCCCATTACGACCACCTCTTCATGACCTACAGCCGCGACATCCGCTGGGACTGGCGCCTGATGGCTGCACAATGCTACCAGGAGTCGACCTTCGACCCCCGTGCCGTCTCCTTTGCCGGAGCCAAGGGACTCATGCAGATTATGCCAGGAACAGCCGACCACCTCGGACTCTCACGCGACAAGCTCTACGACCCAGAGAGCAATATCGCAGCAGCAGCCAAGTACATCGCCGAGCTCCAGCAGTCGTTCTCCGACATTCGGGAGAACTATGAGCGCACGAACTTTGTGCTGGCCAGCTATAACGGTGGGGCTCATCATATCCGAGACGCGATGGCTCTGGCCCAGCGAGACGGACGCAATCCCCATCGATGGGCCGATGTGTCTGCCTACGTCCTCAAACTGGCCCAGCCCCGTTACTATAATGATCCGTTGGTGAAGTATGGCTATATGCGGGGTTCAGAGACGGTGGACTATGTGTCGAAGATCCGCCAGCGTCATGCGGGCTATCAGGGGGTGAAGTCGCCGCACATGGGTTTTCATCCTTCGCAGCCGAGAAAGGCTGATAAACGGAAGAATAAATACGATTTGTAGTTTACGGTTTACAGTTTATAGTTCTACTGTTTATAGTTTACAGTTTACAGATGATGACTTTTTTCGTAGAAAGTTTGTTGTTTTAAAATAATTTCGTAACTTTGCACCGTCAAACCATTAAAACCAATCGTGAGTAACAAAGAATAGTGATGAGATATTCAAGACATTTCTTGTGGCTGATACTGGCTTGTACAACGGTGTTGGCCGTATCTTGCGGAAACAGTCCGCAGCCGAAAGCATATACCTCGGAACTGACGAGCGACGACAGCCTGACTATCCGTATGGGACAGTGGGACCTGACCCGCTATCACAGTGATAAGTTGGGTATGGACATCAATTATCCGTCGTTCCTCTATCATCAAGAACTTCCGTCAGAAACCAGTCAGGAAGTGTTTATCGCTGAAGACGTATCGATCTCCGTCATCGTTGATTCCCTCAGTGGAATGAACTACAGTGCTGGTCAGCAGATGATGGGTATGGGTGCCGACCTTGTGGATGTCGGTGACAACTACAGTATCCTGACTGGCGCAGAGGACAAATGGGAGTATTATGGTAAGGTGATCGACGTCGACTCCACGAGAGTTGTGACGGTCATGCTTCGTTACTTCCCTGAGCATGCTGAGGCGGTGGAGCCCATCCGAGAGTGGGTGAACAATTTCGATGCCCGAAGATAAAACTTAACACAATATTTAAACTAGGCAAGGGCTGTCTTGAAGTTTATCTTGTTTTCGTAGTCAATAGTTCTATAGAACCCAACAATCCTGATGGAAGCAGGGGGGATTCTTTTGTGAAGAACTTGAAGCATCCGACGGTCTTTCTTCCTTTGGAGGGACGTGGGGTGCCATTGCTCAGCCACTCGGGAATCTTTGCCATATAACGACCTGCCGTAGGACTGCCTGGGGCATAGGTGTATGTCAGTGGCTCGGACCATTCTATGTCGTCTGGCTCCTGCTCATCGCCTATCATGCGGTTAGGCCACAGGTTGGTAACGTCAATGCTTATGGTGTTGATGCCTTTATGTATGGCAGGGGTGATATCCAATAGGAATGGTGCCTTCCATAGAGTGGGGAAGGGCTTGCCATTGACGGTTACAGAGGCAAGGTTTTTTACTTGACCTAAGCTGATGATATAGCGTGCGTCTTTCTTCAGTTTCTTAATGGTAAACGAATTGCTGTATGTCGCTGTCCCTGAGAAATATCTTACGTTGCTGTCAGAGGATGTCGTCCAGTCGAACAGAGTGTCATTATCAACAATGATGTCATCAGCGTCTTTATAGTGAAAAGCCACCTTCCACCCTTTGTCTATCTCTGTCCTGCCGTCGCTGGTCGGGAGTGAGGTTAGAAGTTGGTTTTCAGGACGTGGCGTTTCAGAAGATGTCTCTGTATCTGAGATAATGATAAATCTTGAACCGTACGGCTCTATGGAGAGTATCATAGGTCTGTCGTCTATCTTCTGCATAGTAAGATTGTATGCATCCCATATCGCCAGTTTCCTGCCTTTGGCAACGGAGGCAAGCCGGATGGTGTCTGATACGCTTTCGTTTGTAGGATTACAGAGGAACAGTATGTCATTATCTCCGTCAGTGCGCTGATAGGTCATGAACTTATCCGTTCCCTTCCATTGCTGTTTCGTCGGTACACCACGTTGCAGGAGCGACTGACAGCGTGCCATGTAGTCGAATAGTGCGCGTGCTCCACCAGCTTTCCACCATGTCTGATTGGGTACGAAATGTGTGCCCCAGATGCCGAATGACATTCCCGGCTCTACATTTGTCCAAGGGTTGCAGGCGCCTGCATGGAGCATCATCCTGTTAACACCATTGCAGTAGGCTTTGTCGCATATCGGCTTTAAGGATTGCGGGTCGTCTTTCCATGCGTGAAGAGGCCAGCACGTAAAGGCTTCTGCGGCAAGCAACGGGCGTTGCAGATTTCTCATCACCTGCTCATGACGCTTCATGTCTTTCCAACCCCATGTCTCGGGCTTTACCCAGAATTCTGTCGCTATGACTGCGCTGTTTGCCTCCTTGAGTATCTTGTTGATATCGAGCACTTGGAATGGCTTCTGCCCGCCTGTACCGTACGGCTCTATCATCAGCTGCATACCGGGTGTCTTGCGTGCCAGCTGATTCATATAGCCATAATAGTTTTCTGCAAAGAGTGAGGTGACAACATCTACAAGGTCTTTCTTGAATCGTGCCGACTCTTCCTTACTGCCGATGATGTTGCGCCCTACGATGTAAGGCAGGTATGGCAGTATGTCATATTTCTTCCGTTTCAAGAACTCATCTGGCAAAACCACACTCCAATCCTGACCGCCAGCCTCATAGCTGTCTATCTCTATTATATTAAACGTTTTGCCGGCATGAGGTCCTGCAATGTCTATGAGCATCTGTGGATATGCATCCCAAAAGGCCTTTACAGCCACCCTGTTCATCTTGTCACACTCCAGCCCTTGTCCCGACAGAGGGGCTTGTGCTTCGTTGGTCTTTCCGTTTGTCGTGTGTCCGAAGCGCAGAAGGCTATACCCGGAAATGTCTTTGGCAAGGGCAGAAGGAATGTTTGCTATCTGAGATGACTTGTCAAAATACTGTGTCAGGTCTATTATGTTTTCCTTCATGACAATGCTGTCGTCAGGAAGTGCCAAGAGGCAGATGTCTTCGTAATAGTTGTATTTTTCGTCAACCTTTGGACGAGGGAGTGCGACACTAATAAAGATAGTTTTTTTCTTGCCTTTGCCAACAGCTGTGTCGGGCATCTTTGTTTCTGAGAACACAAGTTTCTGCATGCTATATTCCGGTGTCACTGTTCCGTAGGCACTTGATGACCATCCGGGGCAGTTGTGGGTACCGAAGGTGAGTCCGAGACGCTGGCACTCATCCATCGTCCAACGCATCATAGACTTCCATTTCTCCGAACCGATAGCGCAGGTGGGGTCACCAACCCTGCTTTGCTGGTCACCGCCAATCTGGAAATTCTGTACGCCAGATAGTCCAGCAGCCTTGAAAGCCTCCAGATCTTTCGTGATAGCCTCCTTACTGACAAGCCCATCCATCCATTGCCATATTATCAATGAACGCTGCCCGTCAGTCGGCGAAATAAAATCATTCCGATACCCCTGTGCAACTGCCATAACAGCAGACACACATACCAAAAATAAACACGCAATTTTCTTCATATTACTAATCTTCACTCGGTTGCAAAGTTACATCATTTCCACATAATCACCAAATCTTTGGTCGACTAAATTTTCTTGAACACAGGTACCTGAGTCATAGCAGCTGTCATACTCAAGTACCTCTCTGTCCCAGCGACTATTTGATGTCGGAAGTCGGATGTTTGAGATCAGAAGTCGGAAGTCATAAATTGAAAGGAGGTGAATCATGAAGAAGAAAGTCATTGAGGTAGCGGTGAAGGTGATAGTAGCTGCACTCACGGCCTTCCTGACGGCCATCACGACCACGAGCTGCATGGGCTTCGGGCCCTTCTAGAAAAAAGGCTGGTATCCACACGGATGCCAGTCTTTTGTCTTTCTTC
>JAEETC010000249.1 GCA_016286585.1 Prevotella sp.
TCCTTCTGACGATGGGACTGCCTTCCATAGACGAGAGTCTTGACAAATTGCTCGTTGCTATGGAGGCTTTCCCAAAGTCTGCCGTTCTCGGTGACACGGTGGCTTATGCCCGTATCATCGGCCTGTGTCTGGCATTGTGCGTCGGCTCCTATGAGTGCTGGATGATGATGCTGGGCAGACGTGCCATGGACGTGATGAAACTGGCACGTATCATCGCCCTGTCGATGTGTATCACCTCCAGCTCGTGGATATGCAATGAGCTTTCCATTCCCGGGAAGTCGCTCGAAGCGACCACGAAAGCAATGGCCAATGCGAAGAACAAAGAGGTGGCCGCCCTGGAACGGAAGGTGGCGGAGAAGCAGGCGAAGTACCTTGACCGCCTACGGGAGGTACAGGACAGTATTGAGACGGCCAAGCAGATTCAGGCCATCGGTGAGGATGCCCACTGGTGGGACAAGCTCATCTACAGCATGGAGAACCTTGGCTCTACGATCAATAACTATGCGCAGCGGGCTGCTGTTGCAGCTGAAACAAAGGTGTCTGAGTGGATAAATGATGTTATCAGGTTCATCGGTGAGCTGATCTTCCAGATGAGCTATTACGGCATGCTGGTTGCACAGAGGATTTTCCTGACCATACTCGCCATGTTCGCACCAATCATGTTCGCAATGTCGATAGTCCCACCGTGGAGCAACGCATGGTCGCAATGGATTTCCAAGTACCTGTCGCTGTCGCTGTGGGGATTCGTCGTGTATATGTGTCTCTATTACATAGACTTTATCCTACTATACAACTTACAGGAAGACCTGATAGCCTATGACCATCTGCTGAAGGGCAGCGTCACCTCGTGGGGACAGATAGGCGCACTCGGTCTTCAGGGCATTGGTTCTAACTGTATGTATGCGATGGGCATGCTCGTGGGTGCATACGTCATCCGCTTCGTGCCGGAGGTGGCCTCATGGCTCATCCCAGGTGGTGTAAGCTCCAGTGCGGGTAGCGTGGCCGGTGCCGTGGCTACGGGTACTGTCGTAGGTGCTGTGGGCGGTGTTGCCTCCGCAGGCTCGATGGCCACGACGGGTACGGCTCATATGATAACAAAGTAACAAATATATCTATCATTATGCTGATACAAAGTTTAGAGCAAAAGACAAGGCTGGCACTGATGACGGTGCTGGCGACGGTGGCAGGATGCACGGTGATATGCGGTATATGCATCTTCTTCTGTGCCAAGCTGGTGACTGAGGAGCGCAGCCAGATATACGTCCTTGACGGGGATATTCCATTCTTGGCTGAGCGCAGCCTGCAGGAGGCGAACTTCGTCATGGAGGCCAAGGCGCACATCCAACTCTTCCACCAGTATTTCTTCAACCTGCCGCCTGACAACGACTATATCAAGTGGACGCTGGGCAAAGCAATGTATATGGCCGACGGTACGGCCATGAAACAGAAGCAGGCCATGGACGAGAACGGCTTCTATTCGGATATCATCTCATCCTCTGCCGTGTGTACCATCATCTGTGACTCCATCGACCTCGATGAGCATGAACGGAAGTTTACGTACTATGGCACTCAGCTGATCAAACGGCGTTCCCGTGACTTGAAGCGTTCCATCATTACGGTGGGTGAACTGGACAACGTGCCTCGTACGGAGAACAACCCGCACGGCCTGCTGATTGTCAACTGGCGTACGCTGGAGAACAAGGATCTGGACTATTAAGGTATGGGTATCTTCAAAGGTAGAAAGAGGAAGGGTGAGCCAAGGCACAGCCGTATGTTCAGGCTGATGCTCTGGTCTCTGTTCAAGCGTGCCAAGGTTCGTGAAAGGACGGAGAAGGCCAACAGGTGGGCTGAGAATCATAAGCGCCAGACGGCCATGATGACCGTCGGCTCCCTGTTCCTACTGCTTGTCCTCGGTACTGCCATGACTTTTCTCGGCGGTGAGGAGAAGGAGGAGAACATCCTTGAAGGGATTACTCCCGTAAATCCGATGTTCCAGGGCCTCCAGCGTATTCAGGATGCCAAGGCATATCAGGTGGCATGGCTTGACAGAATGGCTCTGGACGGTCAGAGGCTCAAACGTCAGCTGGACTCACTCATCAGGATTCCCGACAAGACGCATGATGACTCCCTCCAGATCCTTATCAAGCACAGGCAGCTGGAGATTATTGTGGATAATTTAGAAAACAGATAAGCATGAAAAAGGTTAATTTCAAACAGCCGAAGTATATCCTCCCTCTGGTCATCTTCCTGCCTCTGGTATTCCTGGGATATACGATATCCAACTTCTTCGGTGACGATGAGGATGAGAAGAAGGGGGTGGTGACGGACAACATCAACATGACCCTTCCTGAGGCGAAGAACGGGGAGATGACGGATAAGATGACGGAGATGAGCAGGCGTTTCAGTGAGGACGGTGCCTATACCGCCATCGGTGCCCTCGGCAATGAGAAGGAGGAACTTGACAGTACGCAGGCTGGCTATAAGGAACATGAGCTGAACAGCATCGATGCTGAGAATGCCAAGCGTGAGGCCAGGCAGAAGGAACTGGAGGATCTGGAGCGCAGCCTCGCCGAGTCCCGCAAGCATATCAATGCGTATGCATATGACCGTGGCTCCTCCGGCGGACGCGGTGGCTATGGCTCCCGTGGCGGGTCGCGTCAGGATGAACTGGATGACTATGCTCGTGACCTGGAGTATATCCAGCAGCGCAGCAAGGAGAGACAGAAGGTGCTGGAACAGACCCTTGGCATCGGCGGTTCTTCCGATGGTGTAGGTTCTGGTGCTTCTGGAAACGGCGGTAACGGTTCCGGTGGTGGCACCGGTGATAGGAAAGGGGTGGAAAAGCCCAAGGCCGAGCTGGTGCAGAAGGTGTCCGAGCAGAATGCGGACAAGTTCAATACCATCGGTGAGCAGGCACAGGTCGATGAGCCACTGATCAAGGCGATGATTGACAAGACCACCAAGGCGCATGAGGGGACACGTCTGCGTTTCAAGCTCCTCGATGATGTGGTCATCAAGGACGTGAAACTGAAGAAAGGTACGTATCTCTACGGCACGGTGACGGGTTTCGGCCAACAGCGTGTGAGGGCTGCCATCACCAGCATCCTCGTGAAGGACAAGTTCGTGAAGGTGGCCCTGTCTGTCTATGACAACGACGGCATGGAGGGCTTCTATGTCCCCGAGTCGGCTTTCCGCGACATGATGAAGGATGCGGGCGCACAGGCCATGCAGAGCAATATCTCCCTCGATGGCGGCTATGGCAGCCAGATAAGCGGCGAGGCTCTCGCCTTGCAGGCACTGCAGAACATGTACCAGTCGGCATCCAGTGCCATTTCGGGCAATATCCGCAAGAACAGGGCGAAGATCAAGTATAACACCATCGTCTATCTGATCAATACGGATGCCTCCAGCAGATGAATCCATAAATAACAGATAAAAATGAAAGCAGTAACAACACTTGTGGCGCTTTGCGCCTTATGCCTGCCTGCCGCTGCGCAGGTCGGCGGCTTCAATCCTGACTCGGTGAAGGTGAGGTA
>JAEETC010000250.1 GCA_016286585.1 Prevotella sp.
ACCGACGGTTTCATTCATGGCACCTCAGGGCGCAGCGGCTCTTACTATGGCGGTCTGAGTTGGGTTTCTGACGATGTCATCGTCAGATACAAAAACATCGGCAACTTCGAGCGCACAGGCCAGGCCTGGAACGGTGTGACGGCAGGTACCAACGACCTGAGTATCATGGAAGGCACCTACGGCGAGAAGACAGGTATCAAGACCTATGCCGACATGTGGGACAAGGGCTTAGGCAAGTTCAATTCGCTCTATGAAGAAATGATCATCGGCGACGATGGCACTTACAGCACCCAGCGCTACAAGATGGCCGACGGCTCGTACTGGGACAAGACGACGGATAACTTCTGGCAGAACCATAACATCCTCTCTGCCGCGTGGAATATCAACGACCACTGGACGACGACCGCCTCGCTGCACTATACCTATGGCTACGGCTACTACGAGGAGTTCCGACCCAACAACAAACTCTCGAAGTTCGGTCTGAGCATGAAGGATGCTGAGGGCAACAAGATCAAGAAGACAGACTTTGTCCGTAAGAAGGGCCTGACGCAGCACGCTTACGGTCTGGTGTGGAACGCCAACTACAAAGACGAATCGTGGGATATCATCGGAGGTCTCTCGCTGCAAAACTTCGACGGCAACCACTTCGGCTATGTGACTTACGCTGCCCATCCCGACGTAAAACAGCAACTCATCTGGATGACGCATCCTGAACTCAGTGGCCCTTCGAACGATTTAGATGTCAATTACCAGTATTACGACTCCGACGCCCATAAGCTCGACGGCAACGTGTTCCTGAAGGCAGCCTACCATATCAATGAGCAGTGGGATGTGTTTGCCGATCTGCAGTATCGTCATGTGGGCTACAAGACGGACGGCATCAACGATAAATTCTACGATGACGAGAGCGGCTACTACAACCAGCCCCTCGACATCGACAAGAAGTACGATTTCCTGAACCCCAAGGCAGGTTTCTCGTGGGCCAAGGACGGCCACCGCATCTATGGTTCGCTGGCCATGAGCCACCGTGAGCCCGAGCGTAATAACTTCACAGACAACGGCTCCTACCCTGCCCCCAAAGCTGAGCAGCTGATGGACTACGAACTGGGCTACACCTTCGACGGTGGCATCTTCCGCTTCGGAGTGAATGCCTACTATATGGACTATAAGGACCAATTTGTGCAGACGGGCGCCGTGAGCGACATCGGCGAGAACCTGACCACGAACATCAAGGACTCTTATCGCACGGGCCTCGAGCTGCAGGCAGCCGTAGACCCCACACCCTGGCTCACCATCGAGGGTAATGCAGCTCTGAGCAAGAACAAGATCAAGGACTTCGACGAGGTGGTGGAGGACTGGGACAACGGCTCACGGACCATCCACTACGACAACTCGACACTGTCCTTCAGTCCCTCTACGATCCTCAACGGTTTCGTGACCCTCCACCACAAGGGCTGGCAGGCCGTATGGCACACGAACTTCGTCTCTCGCCAGTATCTCGACAACACGGAGAACGAAGATCGTTCGCTGCCCAGCTATTGCGTCTCCAACGCCTCGCTGAGCTACACGCTGAAACCCAAGAAAGTATTAAAAGAGGCTATCTTCGGTGTGAATTTCAACAACATCTTCAATAAGCACTACGCTGCCAGCGGCTGGGTCTACTCCGCCATCTGCGACAGTTACGGCCACCCCAACGACAACCGCTATTACCAGATCGGTTTCATCCCCATGGCAGGCTTCACGATGATGGGTTACGTGACATTACGCTTTTAAGAAACAAATAATTAATCAACCATTTATAACCACACAGAATCTATATGACAACTTTTTTTTTAGAACATTGGCTTGACATCGTAACAACAGTCCTGGGACTGGCGTATATCCTGCTGGAGTATAAGGCCAGCGTATGGATGTGGCTCGTGGGATTCCTGATGCAAGCCTTGGGCATTGCGCTCTATTACCAGAAAGGACTTTATGCCGATTGCGTTATGGAGTTCTACTATCTGGCCATGACAGTGTTTGGATATTGGAAATGGGTTCACGGCTCTTCCTCGAAGCAGGGCCTGCCCATCCGCCACTTCCCCAAACGGATGATACTGACCTGGGTACTGCTGACAGCCTACATCTGGGCTGTGATCTACTGGGTGCTCATCACATTCACCAACAGTGATGTGCCTGTGGCTGACAGCTTCACCACAGCCCTGAGCATCGTAGGTATCTGGGCCTTGGCACACAAGTACCTGGAGCAGTGGTTCATCTGGATCGTCGTCGACGTGGTCACCAGTATTCTCTATTTTTACAAGGACATCCCTTTCAAGGCCTCGCTCTATGCCCTTTACGTCGTCATCGCCATCATGGGATGGTTCAAGTGGAGGCAACTGAGGAACAATCAGTTATCAAAATAGAGCCGATTTTGATGACACGTTTGATATGTCGGAGTGGCAAAAGTGCCGCTCCGACATTACTTTTTATATTCTTTAACCTAAAAAGAATTGTGTGCGTGCAAAATTTTGCTAATTCGCACTTGTCAATTCACATTTAATTCGTAACTTTGCAGCGCGATTTGAGAATCGCAATGCGAGAACGGGCTTCACCTCAGCAAAAAGCGAGCTTTCTGCATTCGGTTTGCACCGTCCTTGCAGCGCAATTTTGAAAGCAAGGATAATTTCACAATTAAAACAATAAGTAATATGGCAAAGTTAGATTTGACACAGTATGGCATCACCGGTTCAACCGTGATTGCTCACAATCCGTCGTATGAGTACCTCTTCGAAGAGGAGACAAAGGCAGGCCTCGAGGGTTTCGACAAGGGCGTAAACACCGAGCTCAATGCCGTTAACGTGATGACTGGTATCTATACCGGCCGCTCGCCTAAGGACAAGTACATCGTGAAGGATGCACAGAGCGAGGACAAGGTATGGTGGACTTCTGAGGAATACAAGAACGACAACCACCCCATGACTGAGGACGTTTGGGCCAAGGTGAAGGAGATCGCCATCAAGGAGCTTTGCAATAAGAACCTGTATGTGATGGACGCTTTCTGCGGTGCCAACGAGGCTACCCGTCTGCGTGTCCGTTTCATCGTCGAGGTGGCCTGGCAGGCTCACTTCGTGAAGAACATGTTCATCCAGCCCACAGCTGAGGAGCTGGAGAGCTTCGAGCCTAACTTCGTGATCTACAACGCCTCTAAGGCTAAGGTTGAGAACTACAAGGAACTGGGTCTGAACTCAGAGACCTGTGTGGCCTTCAACACCACAACCCGCGAGCAGTGCATCATCAACACCTGGTACGGTGGTGAGATGAAGAAGGGTATGTTCTCTATGATGAACTACTATCTGCCCCTGCAGGGTATCGCTTCCATGCACTGCTCTGCCAACACCGATATGGAGGGTAAGAACACCGCTATCTTCTTCGGCCTCTCTGGTACAGGTAAGACCACGCTTTCTACCGATCCTAAGCGTCTGCTGATTGGTGACGACGAGCACGGATGGGACGACGAGGGTGTGTTCAACTTCGAGGGTGGCTGCTATGC
>JAEETC010000251.1 GCA_016286585.1 Prevotella sp.
GTCAGCCACGACCGCTATTTCATGGACAAGGTGGTCGACCACCTGCTCGTGTTCCGTGGCGACGGGGAGATCAGCGACTTCCCTGGTAACTATACGCAGTATCGTGAGTTTAGAGGTGAGTGGAAAGAGGTGAGAGGTGAGAGAATACCTAAAGACGAGGGCAAGCCTAAAAAGGAGCCTGCAGACATATCTCTCACTTCTCGCCCCTCACCTCTCACTTCTAAAAGAAAATTTACCTACAAGGAGAAGCGCGAGTTCGAGCAGTTGGAGCAAGACATCGCCGCCCTCGAGGCTGAGCAGCGACAGCTGGAGGAAGAACTATGTAGCGGCACCCTCTCTGTCGACGAACTCACGGAGAAGAGCAAGCACCTGCCCCTGCTGAAGGATGAACTCGACGAGAAATCCCTCCGTTGGCTCGAACTCTCCGAGATAGAGAATTAATTTGATGAATATATCAGTATGATCCAACAACAATATCCCTCCCAACTATTAGAACGGGCAGTTTCGGAATTCGCGAAGCTCCCGGGAATCGGTCGTAAGACCGCCCTGCGCCTCGTGCTCTGGATGCTCCGTCAGGATCATGCCGATGTGGAGCAGTTCGCCGATGCCGTCAGCCGCCTGAAGAACGAGGTGAAGTACTGTCACGTCTGTCATAACATCAGCGACAGCGATACTTGTCCCATCTGTTCCGACCCGCGTCGCGATGCCTCGACGGTCTGCGTTGTGGAGAACATCCAGGATGTGATGGCCATCGAGAATACCCAACAGTTCCACGGACTCTACCACGTGCTCGGCGGCATCATCTCGCCTATGGATGGCATAGGCCCTTCCGACATCGAGGCCGAGTCGCTCGTGGCCCGTGTGGCCGAAGGAGGCATCCGCGAGGTGATCCTTGCCCTCAGTCCCACGATGGAGGGCGACACTACCAACTTCTACCTCTACCGCAAGCTGGCACCTACAGGCGTCAAGGTGAGTGTCATCGCCCGTGGTGTGGCCGTAGGCAACGAACTGGAGTACACCGACGAGGTTACCCTCGGTCGCTCCATCATGAACCGTACACTATTTGAAGAGAAATAATATGAAGCAAGTAAGCAAACAACTCCTGACGTTCTACATCGCGCAGATCGTCATCGCATTGGTCTTTATCGTGCTGTTCGAGACCGATACGTTGCCTGTTGGCGTCAAGGCCGACGACAAGCAGTCGGAATTCGTGTTGACGGCGCTGATGGAGATTATCTCCCTCGGTGCAGCCTTCCTCGGACTGCGACTGTTCAAGTTCAAACCCATCCACAACGACCTCGTCAACCGCAAGGCGACCGCCATGTGGAAGTGGGGCATGACCAGACTGATCATACTCGAGGTGCCGATGGTGATCAACACCTTATTATATTATATATATATGAACACCACGTTCGGCTACCTGGGCATCATCCTCCTGCTCTGCCTGCCGTTCGTATTCCCCTCCCTGAGCCGCTGCGAAGCCGAAACGACGGAAGGGTGAAAAAGTGAAAAGGTGAAAAAGTGAAAAGGTGAAATGAAACTTTCCATTATTATCGTCAGCTACAATGTGCGCGCCTATCTGGAACAATGTCTCCAGAGCGTACAGAAGGCCCTCGAGGGCATCGAGGGCGAGGTGTGGGTGGTCGACAACTGCTCGCAGGACGATAGCGTCGCTGTGCTCCGCCGCGACTACTCCTGGGTGCGACTCATCGTCAACACCGAGAACATGGGCTTCGCTCGCGCCAACAACCTCGCCATCCGCCAGTCGCAGTCCGACTACGTGTTGCTGCTCAATCCCGATACCATCGTCGAGAAACCGACGCTGCGCGGTGTGCTCGACTTCATGGATGCCCATCCCGAGGCGGGTGGGGCAGGGGTGATGATGCACAACGAAGACGGCACTCTCGCCCCCGAGTCGCGTCGCGCATTACCCACACCCTGGGTCTCGGCCCTGAAGATGCTCGGCTTCACGAAGCGCTATTACATGAGCCATCTGCCGTGGGACCAGCCCGGACGCATCGAGGTCATCAGCGGCGCCTTCTGTCTGCTGCGATGTAAGGCCCTCGATCAGGTGGGACTCCTCGATGAGGACTTCTTCATGTACGGCGAGGACATCGACCTCTCCTACCGCCTGCTCAAGGGTGGCTGGCAGAACTGGTACCTCCCCTTTGAGATTACCCACTTCAAGGGCAAGTCGACCTACAAGTCCGACTACCGCTACGTCCACAACTTCTACCAGGCCATGCTGATTTTCTTCCGCAAGCATTACAGCCACTTCAGCTTCCTCTACACTTTCCCGGTAAAGGTAGCCATCTATTTCTGCGCCTTCATCGCCCTCATCGACCTTCTCCGCAAAAAACTCCATCTGAAAGTATGAATTCTCTCACCTCTCACCTCTCACCACTCACCTCTTTAAGGGCCATCGAGCCCGAAGACCTCGACTTGCTCTACCGCATCGAGAACGACACGGCGCTCTGGGCTGTCGGCACCTCCAACGTGCCTTATTCCCGCTACCTGCTCCACGACTACGTGGCCCATGCCACAGCCGACATCTATACCGACCGACAGGCGCGCCTCATGGTTGACAACGCAGAGGGACAGACCGTCGGCATTGCAGACCTCGTCAGCTTTGACCCCTCCAACCGCCGGGCCGAGGTGGGACTGATCATCCTCAACGAGTATCGCCATCAGGGCTATGCCACCAGCGCCCTCCAACAGCTGTGCGATTATGCCCGTCGGGTGCTCCACCTCCATCAGCTCTACGCCTATGTCGATGTACATAACGAGGCCTCGCTCGCCCTCTTTCGCAAGGCAGGCTTCACCGCTGCCGTTCGCATGCCCGACTGGCTCTGTGATGGCGACAGTTACCACGATGCATGGCTCGTGCAACGGCTCTTTTGAATGTTTTTTAGCTTCGGAGGTAAAAAAAGTCGGAAAATGTTTTGCCAATTCGGAATTTCTTTATACCTTTGCACCCGCTAAACAAAAGCAGAGATCTTTGGTGCGTTAGTTCAGTAGGTTAGAATGCCTGCCTGTCACGCAGGAGGTCACGAGTTCGAATCTCGTACGCACCGCCTCTTTTTCATTCATAACGCGTATAATTTAATGTTTTGGTGCGTTAGTTCAGTAGGTTAGAATGCCTGCCTGTCACGCAGGAGGTCACGAGTTCGAATCTCGTACGCACCGCAACAAGCCCGCTCCTTTTTCAGGGAGCGGGCTTGTTGATTCTATATATAAACTTCGCGATACTATCTGACAACTACCTTCTTGCCGCCATTCACGTAGACGCCCTTCCTCCTCGGCTTGCCTTCCAGCTTTCGTCCGTCGAGCGAGTGCCAGTCATCGGCTAAGGCAGTCGCATCCATGTTCACCTGGCTGATGGCAGTTGTCATGGGCAGGGCGATGGTCAGGGTGCGGTCGTCGGTCTGATTTTCCCTCTCCGGGTCGCCATAGTTGCTCTTGTCTTCCAGCATGCTGTTGGTCATATCCTGAAATGT
>JAEETC010000252.1 GCA_016286585.1 Prevotella sp.
GCCGTTCAGGGTGTGAAGGCCGACAACGGCACCGCCCCGTGGTATGACCTCAGCGGGCGCCGTCTCAGCACTCCACCCACGAAGGGTATCTATATCCACAAAGGCAGGAAGATCGTGATGAAATGAACTTAGTCAGTGGGACAGGCGCATGGGTATAATGCCCCAATCACCTGTCCCTTCTCACAAAGTGTCCTGACCCTTTTGTGACATGACCCTAAGGGATGATTTTGAGATCGGGATCCTGGAGGTAGATACGGCATGCTTCATTCACATAACCAGAACCGTTCCAATATTCGACGCCAAGGATAGTCACCTTGCCGCAGCTGCTGTTACCATTTCCCTTACCAATGCTACAAACTGCACTAGTGCCCCTGTTGGCAATCACTTCTTTCACGCCATTAGTGATGGTGATGGAGCCGCAAGTGCCATTATCTCCCGTTCCGATGCCTGCAGCATTATTGCCGCCCGTAGCCTTTACTGTTCCGCCGCTGATGAGGATATTACCGCAGGAATTACTATATCCACTGCCGATACCTGCAGCATTATTGCCGCCCGTAGCAGTAATAGATCCACTCTCAATGACAATATTACCACAGTTCCCCGCATTACCACCACCGATTCCTGCACCAAACATTTGGCCTATAGCCTCGAGCGAACCATCACCTTTGATAGTGAGGGTATAATCATTAGCAGAGTCGTTAGTAGCAGCCCGGATGCCTGGAAAGTCACCTTCAAAAGCTTTCACTTTGTTTGTTCCTTCGAGGATGATGGTGGCATTGCCTTTGCAGGTAATACCAGGATTATGGAAATAAAAATTTGAACCAGAGGGCTTTTCATAATCAATGGTCAAGTTTTTCAGCGTCACGGTGGCGTTAGCGGCAATGCTAATAAGCACATAATTAGCAATCGTGCCTGTCAGCATTTCGCCATCCTTCGCTTCATATTCATCTGGCAGTGATTCTGAGGCGAGATCCACGACCTTAAAGGTCTTTACCGAGAGGGGATGGATGTTATTGGCGGCGAGGGAGAATTTGAAGATCCGCTCGTAGATGGTGTCGTCGTTGGTGGTGGCAGTGACGATGATGCTGTCTTTGGCGCCCGCAGGAGAGCTGGGAAACATGGCCACGTAGATGGGGCCATCGGCATTGTCAGGGCGTGTCAGTTCGTAGCCGTATAAACCATTACCCTGCTGGACAACGAGTTTGGTGATGTTGCTGGTGATATCGTTGCCAGCGTAGTCCTTGATGGTCAGCTCGGCGATGGTCAGCTGGTTCTTCAGCGTGGCGGTAGTTGGCAGCAGGGCTTTGCTGGAGAGAGAGCCGTCGTAGATGGCGAGGTCGAAGTTCTTGGCGAGCTTCTCCAACGTACCATCCTGACTATATTGTATGCCCTCCGTGCTGAAGGTGTTTTCGTCATTGATGTCCTCATTGGGAGCGATATCCGAATTCGCCATGGCAGCGGGATAGACGTAGCGCAGCTGTCCCCCGGCCTTGGGGTTGTCGAGTGTCACGGTGATTTTGGCCGTCTTGCCGTTGTTGGTGATGTCGTTGGCCGTCAGCGGTTTGCTATCCGCGTATTGTGTCTCACCGCTGGTGTTCTTATAGAATATCGCCACTTGGTCGTTCGTGGCGAAGGTTTTCTTGCCCTGGGCGTTGAGGGCGCGGGTGGAGGCACTGCCATCGAGGCTGATGGTGGTGGTCAGTGTCACGGTGTTGTTGTCGTTCTTGGTCTGAGGGGTGTCGCTGGCGAGGTCTTCGCTGGTGCAGCCCGTCGCGATGGTGCCCACCAGTGCGAGGGCAGCCATCATCATATATTTAAATTGCTTCATCATTGCTCGTTTCGTTTTTAGTGTTTACAATTCGGTGGGGTCGTTTCTGTTGTAATCCTCCAGTCCGCCGTTGGCATCCGGCTCCACGACCACCAGTTTGTATCTCGCGGTCTTTGTTTCGTAGTGGTAGCAATCGGTATCTTCTTTGATGGTGGCAGTGATGGTGGTCTTTCCTGGGCCCACGATCTTCACTTTGCCCTCGGCATTGACCGTTGCCACCGTCTCTTTACTCGATGAATAGGTCACCACGCCATCGCCCACCTTCTCCAGCTCGATGGTGAAGTCATCGTCGCCCACCGTTTTCTTGATCTGAGCATCTTTTTCAGAATAGCTGATGCTCCCGGGGGCCTTGTTTATCGTCAGGGTATAGTATGCATAGATGTAAAATCCATCGTTATTCGTGAACTTCGCTATCACTGTCACCTCGCCAGGCTTTGTGAATGTCACCTCGCCCGACTTGCTATCAATCGTTGCCCCGCAGGTGTTTAACGATTCGCCTAATGTGTATGTCACGGTGCCCACACCAGTCGTTTTTAATTCCTGTAGATAGGTGTTTTTGCTGGCATCATTGGGGTCAAAGGTTACGCTTGGCTTTTCATCTTCTAAATAAACTTTACCTAACTTTAACGAACCATCTTCATATTTTATAGCCACATTCTGTTTAAGATTATCGATCGTTGCGCCAATGGCCTTTTCAGGCGAGATTCCCTGTTCGGCGGCATTCTTCTCGATTTCTGGAATAGACTTAAACAGTAGTTGGCCATTATTATCGGAAGCCGTTAATAACGACACATTCTCTAAATTTTTATTGTCGGGTTGATATTCTTTATTATCACCATTAAATATATCTTTGACATCGTCCATGATTGTTTTCATGCTGATATTCTGAATATTAGCAGCCATGGCCGCCAGATAGTTATCAGGACTGTTCGTTTTCTGCTTCACTTCGGCCGTAGAAGAGTACACCTTGCAAAGTATGATAGGATCATTCTTATTACCAGCGTCATCCGCAGAGTAAACATTGAAACCTAAATCAGCCCCATCACCTTTTAATTTAAGTAATTCTGTCGTTAATTGAGTCTCAACGACACTGCCCCGCGTGGAGGCCTTGTTGCAGTTACCACCCTCCTGATAGACATACACGTCGCCCACCTTCTTGAAGACGGCATAGAAGAGCCCACCCTCATAGTGATACCAGAAGACGACGTTGGCGCCCTCCTTCTGAGCCTCTTTCAGCAGGTCGGTCGCCTTCACAATGGTTTCTGGCGTCGGCGTGGGTGTCGGCGTCGGTGTTGGCGTGGGGTCTACCGGATTGTCATTAACGACGATCCATTCACAACTCGTGAGGCCTGTGCACAGTGTGATCACAAGCATCATCAACCAGGTTCTTGATAGTTTCTTCATATAGTTATAGGTTGATTTGGGTGCAAAGATAGTGCAAATCGAATAAAATACCAAATTTATTTGAGTATTTTTGAGATGCAGCCTATCTTCGAGACGCAGTCTCAGAGATAGTGCAGCCTATCTTCGACCGAAGGTCAAAGATACGAATAGTGGTTAGCCATTGGGACAGGTACCTGGGGCATGCGGGATAAATTCAAATTCTACCAGAAAAATTTGGAAGTATGAATAAAAAGGCTTATCTTTGCGCCTGATATTGATAT
>JAEETC010000253.1 GCA_016286585.1 Prevotella sp.
GCTTCTGACTGCTCCTACAACCTCGACGGTGACGACGAGGGCTGCTGGGTACCTCTCCATCCTGGGGCTGCTGCCGACATGGAATGCTACATGCAGCTGCTGATGCGCAACAAGCGGGGCTATCGCAATGCCATCATGAAATATCTCCAGCGAGGCGATACCGACGCAAAATTTAAAGACCGCATCGAGCAGGTGCTGCCTGACGGATTCCGTAAGGACGGCTACCTGTACTATGGCAACGGCATGGACTTCACCGCCATCCTGAATGCGGAATTCAGCAGCGAGTCGGAGTGGCTCTTCGGCCGCCGGCGCAAGGTGACTACCTGGCGCGTATCGAAGGATAGTGTCGGCGACTATGGTACCGAATGGATATACACCTACTGGTATGATGACGAATGGGGTAAGGGCTTTGAGCGTACATACACGATCCACACGATGAACATCATCAAGTTTGGCTCATCGGAAGTGGCGGGTGCAGCCAAGGTGTACGACCCCGCACCAGATGCGTTTTAAGCGACAATAATATAAATAAGGTATATGAACATGAAAAGAACGAAATGGTTGATGTCCGTGCTGGCAGTAATGCTGATGCTGACTGCCTGCAACAAGGACGATGACACACCCGACAAACCACAGGAGGCCAAGGGAGTGCCTATGCTGGTGACGATTGTGTTTGAACCAGGACAACTGGGGGCCATGTGTACCAACGACTATCTCCAATTGGATGTGCATACGTTTGCCAATGAACACCCGGACTCAGTGGTGGGCTCCTTTATCTGTCTGAGGACGTTTGAGAGAACCAGAGTGGCCATCCAAGAATGGGCTGAGGCTGGCAAAGACGCACCAGGCAGCGAGCATCGTCTGCTCATCCTTACTTCGCCAGAACTGATGCGCTGCATGAAAGGCGTGACACTGCGGGAAAACGACCAGGTACTGATGCTGAGAACCTGGCTGGACGATGCCAAAGCCGTGGGACCTGTAGGACGGACACACGTTCTGAACCTGTCGTATGCCAAGGCAGTGAGACAGGCTGTGGAGCGGTATAATGCCAACTATCAGGAAATTTATGCAGACACGCTGGACAGCTTTTCACAGAAGGAGTGCGGACCGTATAAGATCTACCGGACCTTCTGTTCCGTTCATGTGGCTGACAGCATCGTCGAGACACTGCACGAGTTGTTCCCAGAGAAGAAAATAGGCTACCCCTTCGATAATACGAATGAGGACACCGGACTCTATGATATTATGAACTGGGGCCTGGGCGAGATTGACGAGCAGCAGGATCAGTGCAATTGGAGCGAAATGGTCTTTATCATGTCTTGGGCCACCTGGGTGGATCCGATTAGTGAGGGTGTCTTCTGCCAACCCATACAGTTTGTGGATTACGGTGTGTTCACTCGCAGCTATGAGTGGTACTGGATCACTCATGGCTACAACGATGAGCAGCCGCAGTGCGTGATTATCGGTGAATATGGTAACATTGAGGAGAAACTGGACTACATCGTGCCCAAGTACAACCTGAAGTCGTGGCTCAGCCGGTGGCTGGCCAACCCGGACAACATGCCTGAGGAAGAATGGGGTGAAGCGCCTCGCCTCACTATTTGGGAGGAATTTGAATCGTATCAGGGTAAACAATAAAATGTGTATAGTTATGAATAAAAGAAATATGACAAGGCGGTTGATATGCATGTCGGTTATCACTTGTCAGATATTATTAAGCACAGTACTGACTGCTTGCAGCAGCGATAATGATTCTTCCACCCCGGCACCCGTTGAAACAGCCATTGTGGAAACGCTGAACGTGGATGTCATCATGCCTGTCAATGTCCGCTCCATGTGGCAGCCTTCCATCGATTTGGCTGTGGCCAACATTGAGGCAGCCCAGAAAAACCTGCCAAGACAAATAAAACTGAATCTGCGCTATCACGACGAGGAGGCTCCCGACTTAGAGCAGACTGTCTACTCGCTGTGCTATCCCAAAGAGGGTGACGACACCTGCCATCTGATACTCGGTCCTTACAGGTCGTCCATGGCAGAGATGATTCTGGCCAACGCAGCACAGAGACGTGTGCCGGTGATGATGCCTGATGTGACGAGCGACGAGGTACAGCGTATCATGGACAACAAGCCGTATGCATGGTTTATGACCGAGAGCGATGTGACGGCCTGCGAAGCCATCATGAACCTGGGTTCCTCATACAACCTGCGCAACGCAGCGCTCATCTACAGCAACGACCGCTACGGCAATTCGTTCAGAAACTGGTTCGGATACATGGCTACTGAGTTCGGTGTCAACGTGGACCCGAAATTCTTGCGTTCCTACAAATCAGGACAGGACTTGACCGACATCTTTGAACAAATAGAAATGGCTGCCGCCAACGAGGTGGGAACCTACATAGTACTTATTGCCGTAAGCAGTGACGACGAATACAAGCAGCTGATTAAGCAGGCTCTTGCCGCCCGCGACCGAATGGGCATCCTTGACCCTTGGGCATCGCCTGTTCTTTACTTCGTGAGCGATGTAGGTGACTCGCCTGCAGTATACAGTGCAGGGTTGCCGCTCTACGGCCTCAGTCCTGCTGCAGCCACAATGAGTGGATTCGACACCTATTACTATTCACTCTACAAAAAGGATACCCCAAACGGTTCGGCCCAGGTATACGATGCCCTGACGATAGCCGCCCTCGGTGCTGCCAAACGGGCAGGCAACCCGTCGGGACCAGACCAGCTGATACTTGACGGTGAGAAAGTGGAATACCGCGATGAACCTTACGGTCCGAACCTATCCGACTGGATGCGCGCACTGGTGGCAGACAAGAGTGGTACGGTCACCACCTGGACCGTCGATGGACTGAACAAGGCCTTCAGACTGCTGAGCCAAGGCCAGAACCCGAACCTGACGGGTGCAACGGGCAAACTGCTGTTTGATGCGAAGATGCACAATACCATCCTGCAGACTACCTACTGGCTCTGGATGACCTATGGTAAGGGCGATCGCTGGCCGCTCATCAACTTCTCGACCCATGGCGAGGACGGACAGGTGGCCACACTGCCTACCTGGGAATGGCAGAAGATGAACCGACAGGAGTTTGAGGATGTTCATGTCGACCATGACCTGCCCGATGTCAAGGATCACTGGGCACTGGTCGTCAGTCCTTCAACCACCTGGGCCAACTACCGTCATCAGGCTGATGTACTTGCCGTGTATCAGACACTGCGTCACCACGGATATGATGACGACCACATCGTGGTGATCTGCGAGGACAATCTGGCAAATGCACCTGAGAACAAGTATCCGGGAAAGGTCTATGTGGAAAATCCACCCACGCCCGGCAGCCCGTTCGGCGATGATGATAACGTGCGCAAGAATGCCATCATCGACTACCACTTCACCGATTTGCAGATGGACGACATACGCAAGATTATTCTCGGCGACACCGATGGAGGCCGTCTGCCACAGGTGCTGCGTACCAC
>JAEETC010000254.1 GCA_016286585.1 Prevotella sp.
AGGCCCATCGTGCAGGTGATCGATAATATCGAGCGCAATCACAAGCTTGGACTGATCTTTGAGTTTCAGGTGGGGAAAGGTAAACTGCTCGTCTGTATGGCCGACCTTGAAGCTGCAACCTCTTATCCTGAGGGCCGTGCCTTCTACCGTAGTGTGCTGGAATATATGACCTCCTCAGACTTTGCTCCTCAGACGAAGATTACGCTTGAAGACTTCCAACGTCTCATGACCACGCCTGTCGTCGAGGGTAAGATAGGAGAGTTGAACAATATCTCACCGTATTAACTAATGAAAGGAAAAGAATGAAGACGTTTGAAGAATTAGGTGTCAGCGGAGCGATTCGCAAAGCGATTGAAGAGTTAGGATTTGTGCAGCCGATGCCTGTACAGGAAGAAGTGATTCCCTATCTGATTTCCCCAGAGGGCAGAGATGTCATTGCTCTGGCCCAGACGGGTACAGGAAAGACGGCAGCATTTGGTATTCCATTGTTGGAACGGATAGACACCTCCCGCAGGGTGCCCCAGGCCCTCGTGCTTTCACCCACCAGAGAGCTGTGTCTGCAGATTACGGACGATATCCGGGATTTCTCCAAATATATGGATGGTGTGCATGTGGAGGCCGTCTACGGTGGTGCATCGATAGAGCCGCAGATGCGTTCGTTAAAGAAGGGTGTGCAGATTATTGTGGCTACCCCAGGCCGTCTGCTGGACCTGAAGAATCGCGGTGTGGCCGATCTGAGTCAGGTGACGAACATCGTGCTCGACGAGGCCGATGAGATGCTGAACATGGGTTTCTCCGATAGTATCAACGAGATCTTCGAGTCACTCCCCGAGGTGCATGATACGTTGATGTTCTCGGCCACGATGAGCCGTGAGGTGGAGCGAATCGCCAAGAAATACCTGCACGACTATAAGGAAATCGTGGTGGGTAGTCGCAACGAGGGTGCGGAGAATGTGAACCATATCTATTATCTGGTGAACGCCAAGGATAAATACCTCGCCCTGAAGCGTATTGTGGACTTTTACCCTCGTATTTTCGCCATCATCTTCTGCCGTACGAAGATTGAGACGCAGGAGATAGCCGACAAACTCATCCGTGACGGCTACAATGCCGAGTCGCTGCATGGTGATCTCTCCCAGCAACAGCGTGACCTGACGATGCAGAAGTTCCGTAACCATCTGACGCAGTTGTTGGTGGCGACGGATGTTGCAGCCCGTGGATTGGATGTTGACGATCTGACCCATGTCATCAACTTCGGACTGCCCGATGACATCGAGAACTATACCCACCGCAGTGGTCGTACTGGTCGTGCTGGCAAGAAAGGCACGAGTATCTCCATTGTCCACAGTCGTGAGAAGCATAAGATCCGCAACATCGAGAAGGAGATTGGCAAGGAGTTCGTGAAGGCGGAGATTCCGTCGGCAGAGGAGATCTGCAAGAAACAGCTCTACAAGGTGATGGACCAGATTGTGAAGACCGATGTCGACGATGAGGAGATCGCTCCTTTCATGAAGGACATCAACCGTTACTTCGAATATGTCGACAAGGAGGAACTGATCAAGAAGATCGTCTCTTTGGAGTTTGGCAAGTTCCTTGCTTACTATGCTGAGGCACCAGAGATCGAGGCCGTCGTGCCTGACAGGAAGGAGAAGAAGCCCCAGAACGACAAACAGAAACTCCAGAACAAGGCCCAGAAGGGTTATCGCCGGCTATTCATCAATCTTGGCAAGCGTGATGGATTCTATCCTGGTGAGCTGATGCAGACGCTGAACCGCTTCGTGGGAGGCCGTCAGGAGGTGGGTCATATCGACCTGCTCGACACCATCTCCTACTTTGAGGTGCCTGAGAAGGATGCCAAGAAGGTGATGATCCAACTGACGGGCATCCGATATAAGGGTCGTACCGTTCGTTGTAATGACTCAGAGGATAAGGCAGCAGCCAATAGCCAGAGTCAGAGAGACACATGGACGAAGCCTGCGAAAAGTGGCAAAAAGAAAAACCAGCCCAAACATCAGAAGAAAGACGATTGGCTTTCCTTGATGGATGAGGGCTGGGCGATGCGTAAACCTCGCAAGAAGAAATAGGATTCCTTAGCGAACTACTTCTGTAAATTCCGGCTTGGCACCTTCGGCCTTTCCTACGGTCACGTAGATGGTCGAGGTGGCCTCCTTGCCGTCGAAACCACGACTCTTCACGATGAACTTATAGTCATCGCTGTCGTCTGTCGTGCGTTTTCCAACGGTCTCAGGCGTGCCGAGGGGGAATTGGTAAGATGAGCAGGCTGCATCGAAGATGGCCTTATCGGCTTCTGTCACAGGCTGTTGCTCTGAGTAATCTGGCAGTAGGCTGACCGTTCCCTGCTTATAGGTGTTCTCTATCAGGAAGCGGTTGAGTTCCTTCTCTGCAGCGGCTATTCTGGCAGCACGCACACCATAGCCATTCATAATGGTAGCTTTGGGGAGCGCCTGCTTGAGGGCCTCCGTCGAAGTATTCAGTCCGCCGCTGCCGAAGGTGCAGAAGGGCACAATGGTCTTGCCGGCGAAATCCTGCTCTTTGAGGAGTGAGGCGATAGGTGATGCGTAGACACCACCCCAGATGGGATAGCCAAGGAAGATTACGTTGTAGTCGGCCACGTTCGTCTTCAGGGGCTTCAAAGCGGGTGTCTCTCCTTTTTCCCGCTCCCGCTGATTACGCTGGATGGTCTCCTGGAAATTTCCTGAATAGGGATTGACGCACTCGATAGCCTCGATGTCGGCATCGAGTTGTTTCTGTAATTCTTCTGCGACGGCTTTCGTCGAGCCTGTCTCTGAATAGTAAAGCACGAGTTCCTTCTGTGCATAACCTGCGGTCATGCATGTCATCATTGCCATTGATAATAATAGTTTCTTCATATTCTTGTTACCATTGATTTCTGTGCAAAGGTAAGTGTTTTACTTTAGAAAAACAAATTTTACGGTACTTTTTTACTTTAGAGAGTTTATTCGCTAATAACACATCCTGTGTTGCACATTTAGTGTAATCAAAATGCTTTTGTATCATCTAAAATACAATATTTAATGACATATGACATAAACTAGAATCTATATGATTGATTACCAATAAAATACACTTAAACAGTTTTTCATATTAATGACATAAAAACGACATAGAAACGACATACTAATGACATAAAAATGGCATAAAAGCTACATAAATGAGGCGGAAAGGAGTCAGATGCGCTGGAGTTTACAGGCATTAAAGTGAAAAGCGGCTGCCATTAAAGCGGAAGAAAGGATAAAGTAAACTCCAAAATTCTCTAGAGAATTCAGGACTTTACAGGCAGTAAAGTCCGAGTTTACTTAGCCTAAACTCAGACTTTACTTAGCCCAAACCCCTGAAGCATAAGAACATAACCTCAACCTTGGACTTTCCAAAACAATAGCTTGAGCTTCATGTCATGAGTATGTCATTAGTATGTC
>JAEETC010000255.1 GCA_016286585.1 Prevotella sp.
CCAACGGCAAGTGACTTGAACTCAGGTCCACGGTCTTTCTTCAGCACGCTCATATATAATGTTAAAAACTGCGGCATAGGTACTCGTTTTTCCCTAATCCAACAAGAAAGAAGTAGGAAAAGTGCGATTTTTCATCTTTTTTGTTGCTCAAACGCAAGAATTTGATTACTTTTGCAAGCAAATATGCATAAATCACATTAAAAAGACATAAGCAAATGAAGAATTTGGACTGGGGTAGTCTGTCATTCGGCTACATGAAGACCGACTACAATGTGCGTTGCTACTATCGCGACGGCAAATGGGGCGAAATAGAGGTTTGCTCCGACGAGTATCTGAACCTGCACATGGCTGCTACCTGCCTGCATTACGGCCAGGAGGCTTTCGAAGGTCTGAAGGCCTATCGTTGTCCTGATGGCAAGGTGCGCATTTTCCGCGTCGATGAGAATGCAGCCCGTCTGCAGAGCACCTGCCGTGGCATCATGATGCCTGAGGTGAGCACTGAGCTCTTCACGGAAATGGTGAAGAAGGTGGTGCGCCTGAACCAGGAGTGGATTCCTACCTACGAGAGTGGTGCTACGCTCTATATCCGTCCGCTGCTCATCGGAACGAGCGCCCAGGTGGGTGTTCATCCCTCCAAGGAATACTGCTTCCTGATTTTCGTCACCCCCGTAGGTCCGTATTTCAAGGGTGGCTTTGCTGCCAATCCTTACGTCATTATCCGCGATTATGACCGCTCGGCTCCTCTCGGCACAGGTAAGTACAAGGTGGGTGGCAACTACGCCGCATCCCTCTTCGCCAACAACCTGGCCCACGAGAAAGGTTATGCCTGCGAGTTCTACCTCGATGCCAAGGAGAAAAAATACATGGACGAGTGTGGTGCAGCCAACTTCTTCGGCATTAAGAACAACACCTATGTCACTCCGAAGTCCAGTTCTATCCTGCCCTCCATCACCAACAAGTCGTTGATGCAGGTGGCAGAAGACTTAGGCATGAAGGTTGAGCGTCGTCCCATCCCCGAAGAGGAGCTCGAGACCTTCGAGGAGGCAGGTGCCTGCGGAACAGCCGCCGTCATCTCACCTATTTCTTATATCGACGACCTCGACACTGGCAAGCGCTACTCGTTCGGTGAGAAGCCAGGCCCGATGTCCAAGAAGCTCTTCGACACCCTTCGCGGCATCCAATACGGCGAAATCGAAGACAAGCACGGTTGGACGACAGTCGTCATCGACTAGTACAACTCGTCTCACTTGTCTGACTAGATATTCGAAAACATGGGCAAAGGCAAGCTGGCGAAGTTCGCTGACATGGCATCCTACGAGAACGTGTTCCAATACCCCTATTCGGTAGTGGAACATGTTCCCTTTGAGATGCAGGGTCACTGGCGCGAGCAGTATTTCCACAACCAGAACCCCATTGTGCTCGAACTGGGCTGTGGCAAGGGAGAGTATACGGTGGAGCTCGCCAAGCTCTACCCTGACACGAACTTCATCGGCGTGGATATCAAAGGAGCACGCATGTGGACAGGAGCCACCCAGGCCCTCCACGAGAGACTCAAGAACGTAGCCTTCCTCCGCACAAACATTGAGATCATCGAGCGATTCTTCGCCAAAGACGAGGTGCAGGAGATCTGGCTCACATTCAGCGACCCCCAGATGAAGAATCCCCGCAAGCGTCTCACATCGACCTATTTCATGGAGCGCTACCGCAAGTTCCTTATCGACGGCGGCATCATCCACCTGAAGACCGACTCCAACTTTCTCTTCACCTACACCAACTATATGGTGGATCACAACCACCTGCCCGTTGAGGAACGAACAGACGACCTCTATCACGCCTCTCACCTCTCACCTCTCACCACTCGACTCTTAAGCATCCAGACCTACTACGAATCCATGTGGATAGCCCGTGGGTTGAACATCAAGTACTTGAAATGGCAGTTGCCGCGAGAAGGTGCCCTTGAGGAGCCCGATGTGGAGATAGAGCTCGACGATTATCGTTCCTACCACCGCTCCAAGCGCAGTTCACTCGACAAGGCGAAGTAAAGGTGAAAAGGTGAAAAAGTAAAAAATAAAATCATAAAACTCAAAAGAATATGAAACGACTTATCATTATCCTATTGGCCATGCTCCCGATGCTCTTCGTGGCAAAGGCAGAAACCATCAAAGTCGACTCTGTCGGCAAGTTAGCAACCGTACTCCCCGACTCCGTCCGCTTCACCATTGCGGACCTCTCAGTCAGTGGACCTCTTAACGGAGCAGACCTCAAGCTGCTCCAGCAGATTGTCACCCGCAACAAGACTAACAAGAGTAATCCCAAAGAGTGCCTGGTGACATCCATCGACCTATCAGGTGCCACCATTCAAGAGGGCAAGGACGGTCTTAAGACCAAGGCTGGCGAACTGCCCAGCGGCCTCTTCTCTGGCGCCAAATCCCTGATGAAGGTTGTACTGCCGCAGGGCATCACCACCATCGGCAAGTCGTGTTTCGCGAATTGTGAGAATCTGACGGACATCACCCTACCCGAGAGTGTCACAGAGATTGGCAACCGTGCCTTTGAAGACTGTAAGAATCTGCCCTCACTCACCTTGCCTGAGAACCTGAAGATCATCGGTGCCAACGCCTTCGAGGGTTGCAAGTCGTTCACCACCATGACCATCCCCGCTGGTGTCCGCGAGCTTGAGGATGATGTTTTCAAGGATTGCTCAGCTCTCTCATCCATCACGCTGCCTGAGAAACTCACCAAGATTGGTGGCGAAGCCTTCTTCGGCTGTGAGGTACTCAATGAACTCATCATCCCAGAGACCGTTCAGGAAATCGGTAGTTCAGCCTTTAAGAAATGTACGTCACTCACCAACATCCAGATGGATGGTGTCACCAAGATTGGTGCCAACGCCTTTTTTGAGTGCAAGAGTCTCTCTACCGTCACCCTCAAGAAGATTTCAAAAATCGGTGCCAACGCTTTCGAGGGTTGCTTGTCACTAAACACCGTTTCGCTTGAGGGTAGCCTCGACGAACTGGGTGCCGACCTCTTCAAGGGTTGCACCAACCTGTCCACCGTCACCATCCCCAACACGGTCAAGAACATCGCCAACGAAGCCTTCAAAGAGTGTAAGAGCCTGACTGCCATCACCCTGCCTACCAGTCTGACGAAGATTGGCACCCATGCCTTCGAGGGTTGTTCATCGCTGAAAGAACTCAGTATCCCCAACATGGTGAAGAGTATTGGCTCGAGTGCCTTTGAGAACTGCACCTCGCTCGACAGCGTAGCCATCAACGGTTTCATCGACGACATTGCCGC
Organism: Prevotella sp.; assembly: GCA_016286585.1. Lineage (GTDB taxonomy): Bacteria > Bacteroidota > Bacteroidia > Bacteroidales > Bacteroidaceae > Prevotella. The sequence continues at coordinate 3,298 of JAEETC010000255.1, forward strand.
CGATCTCTTCCGCCGCTGCCACAACCTGCGTTCTATCAACATTCCCAATACCGTCCGCAAGATTGGTAGCAAGGCCTTCCAGGAGTGTTCGGCCCTCGCCAGCATTTCCTTCCCCGTAGCCCTGACAAGCATCGG
>JAEETC010000062.1 GCA_016286585.1 Prevotella sp.
CCAAGTATTTCACCTATCTGAAGTACGGCCTCGGCATCATCCTCAGCTTCGTGGGCGTCAAGATGCTGCTCGAGGTCATCTGGGACATCGAGATCCCCACCCCCACCTCGCTCGCCATCATCTTCGGTGTACTCGTCCTCTCGATGCTCCTCTCCGTCGTCATCTCAAGACAAAAAGAAGGACACAAAAGGGTCTGACCCCTTTGTGTCCCCTTTTTTAAGAGTATTTAAACCTTCAGGAATTCTATACGCCTGCGGTTATCCTTAGGCCTCACGGCGAAGTGCAGCCAACACACGGAGCCATGCTGCTCTAAGAGCAATTCATCATAATCCTGCTTGGTACCATCAGCGATATCTAACAATATCGATGCATAGCGGATCATCTGCTCTTTACCCGCGCAGCGGATATCCACTGCGCAGCCTGTCAGATGATTGGAAGTATTCGAACCTCCTGCCAACTTATTCACCGCAGGTGAACGATACCCGCTGTTGATAATAATCGGCTCGTCTTCATCTGCGTCATGAGTATTCTCATTCCTCATTCCACCTTCCACATTCCACACATATAGCGTATTATAGCTGTACCTTAAATCCTCCAGCCAATTCTCGCAGATACGCTTCAGGTTCTCAATCACCACATGACTTGGAATATTTCCATCCGCAGTCTGATGCTTTGTTTTTGTCAACTCCCCCAACGTAAAGTGAGGCGAGAGCTTCATTTGGTTATTAATACTTACTTCTTGCATACTCATTCTTATTTATTACTAAACTACATAACGAAACGGGAAAACGGCAAAACGGCAAAACGGGAGTTCAAAGGGGGAGCCGAAACGGCCACCCCTGAACCTTGCCGCTATATCATGACCGTTCCCGTCTTGCGATACAGGGCTTTCACCTTGCCGTTGTCCTTGAACTCTCCAGTCTTCACGGCCAGATGATCTGCCAGCAACGTGCGGGCGCGACCTCGTGCTGACGACTCACCTTCCAGTCCGAAGCAGCGCATGATGTCCTCGGCTGTGAACTCCTCAGGCAGACGGTTGAAGGCCTCGATGGTCTTCTGCTTACGACGGGCGTTAGCCGATACGTCGCGCTTCTGGTCATCAAAGTACTTCTCGGCCATAGCTCCGAAGTAATGACGCTGACAGGCGTACTGGATATTGACTATCAACTCAGCGAGTTTCCAATCAGTAGCGTCCGTCTCGAACTCACCACACCAGAATTGGCCGTCCTGATGAATATCGGACCAATGGCGCATCACGATGAACGGTGCTGAGAAATTAAGCCCATGATAGGCACAACGTTTCAGAAGCATTTCGTCGGCCTTGGAGTTGTTCTCCTTGGCATCTTCCATGCGACGTTCTGTCCAATCATAGAGTTCGTCCACGATTTTCTGAACGCTGAGTTCACCCTTCATGCGATCCAACTTCTCAGCCCAAGTCTTCAGACGCTCGTCGCTGTCGAGATCCACCTCACTCTCACGACTCATCATCTCGAAGTTGGTAGCTGGCAGAGGGATACAGGTCAAGCGAGTAGCGAGACCACTTCCAAAGTTATGCTCGTTCACCATCTTCTTCAGGGCGATGGGCGTGCCTGTATAGATGTAATTCCAGATGACGTAAAACTCCTGGAACACACTATCCACGTTCGAATAGGCCTGACCGTCCTCCTCATTATGGAACGCTTTCAATTGCAGAGCCTGCTTGTCGATGTACGACCCACCCTTTTGCAGCGACAACGTATTGTCCAGCTCAGTGTCGAAGGTCAGCATGTGCAACTGCATCGGCTGTCCGTCCACCTCCTCGATGGCGTTCACCATGTCCTGAATAAACTGTGCATTCGATGTTCGTGCAGGGTGTATACGCACCACTACCTTCGGCTTCTTCGGTTTCTCCTTGTTGGCACCCTTGGTTCGCATCTGCTCACGATAGGCGTTAATCGCCTCCTTGCCAATCTTGTCGGCAGCCACGATAGGAGCCGCCAGCAGTTTATACAATCGCGTGGCAAAGCTCTTACCTGACGCAGGATCACCAATAATCAGCGTCGAATTATTGAGTCGTCTCAACTCTTCTGGTCGATGATAGAAGCGATACGTACACCTGGTCATCAGCGTCATCATCAGGCCACCAGCTACGAACAGGGCAGCCACAAACTGGTTGCGCTTAAGCCCCTTGCAGATGTCCTTTATCAGCGGGTACTCTTCAGCCAATGCTTCAATCTCAGCACCCCATTCCCAGAGCCAACGGCTCATATCGTCATCTTTTAATGTCACCGCCGCCGTCTGCGCTTTCGTGATTTCCTGATAGGTCTTGCCACATGCCTCCTGAATCGCGGCGAGCATTGCCTTTGATGGGAGACTGCTGGCATACTTCTTTTCTTTCTGAGCAATACAACCAGCTGCTGATTCCACCGTCTGCCCCACGTTTTCATTTCGCTCGTCGATGATTTCCTGCACCCACGGCTGCGCCTCCACAATGCGCTGCACTTGGGCCTTGTCACCATCGAGCATAAGCAGCAGGTCTGTTGCCAGTTTGAGACTTTCTGTATGACGGTTGCTGTCTGCTGCACAGGGCAGTTTCTCACTGTAGCGAGCATCAATAATACGCTGTATATCATACCCGCGCCACTTTATCGATACTGGCTCACCATCCACCTGGCCGACATTCCCAGCCCCTTCCACAGAAGCCTTGCTGGCAGGAGCAACAGCCTTAACAGGATTATTAGCACCAGCCCCACTATCAGTGGGAAATTCGTGATTAATGGGTTGAGTCCTTCTCTCCCTGTACATGGGAGTGTACTTTTTGTCAAATTCTTCGTCATAATAATTAAACAGTCTTTCTTCGTCAATAAATAGTATTTCATCTTCCTTCGGAGCAAACGAATTTCTCGTGGCATCGATACAACTGGAGTCGGCCTTATAGCCGAGGGCTGCTGCGAAAACTATAATGTTATCCGCAAGGTTTCCGTCCTCGATATTTGCAGTAAAGATGATTCGGATGCCACGCCCTGAACTGGTGATGTGAACCAGCACCACGCGCTTCATCAGTTCCTCATTCTGCTGCAGCTTCTCCCAGATCTCCAACGGGTTATCCGCATGGTCGATGTCGAGCATCACGAGGCCGTTCACATGACAACCCTTCAGCTGTCTGCGACACTCCTTCTTCTGCTTGCCATCCTTGGTCTTGACGTTCACCACGTCGAACTCATAGCAGCAGAAGGTGAAAGCCGTCAGTGTCTTCTTCAGGTCGTCTGCCCAGGCCAGCAGCTTCTTATCGTCCGATTTGCTCTTCCAGCGATCCTTGGCCGTCTTGGTCTTCAGGTCTCGGATGGTTTTGAGCATGAACTTCTTGAAGTCCGTATGCTGTAGCCAACGCTGTTTGGCCTCCCCGTCATTCTCCTCTACTGACCTCAGGATATCCCTTCTGGTGTTGATGATCCAGGCCGTTGAACTGAGCCTGATGCTCCTCCAGAAGTCCTTCCTGCCGCATTTCACGACAGAAAGGTCTTTAGTGTTCTTCTGATAACAAAATCCCATAAACTCAGAGTGTTTGAATGTCCGTAATATAGAAGCTATTCTCATGGCGATCGTTCGAGTCGCCCCATGTGCGATGCTTCCAGAATCCCTTTACGATGTAGGGCATACCCTGCTGGAACTGCGTGTCACGGTTCTTCGAGGCCAGTTCGCCAGTCATCTCACCATAGATCACGTCACCACCACGCTTCATCACCACACCACGGCTCTTGAAATATTCAGAGCTGCCGTCCTGCTTCTGATACTGGCGCTCAGAGTATGCGCCCACCTCCACAATTGTTACTAATGTTTCCATGTCGCTTTAAATTAATAGGTTTAACAAAACTCGATGATGTCCAGTTCCTTCTCGACAAGCGCATTCTTCGCGTCTTGGTTGTGCTCGTTGAGCAACTCGATAATCTGCGCCGTACAGAAGTCTTTCGGAAAACTGCCGAACACCTTGATACGCTCTATCGACTCCTTGATCCAGCCCCAAGGCAACTTCTTCACAAGTTGGTCTTTCTCACGCACTCGTGGCTGGCGGTTGTACGCCTTGAAGGTTAACTTACCTGTGTCCTGATCCATGTACAGAACACCTTCCACTCGCTTGCCATCTACTAGCTGCTTCAACAGCTCGATGGCGTTCAATACAAATACATACTTTTTCATAACTTGTCGAATTTGTGAGTGAAGGTTTGTGTCGGAATTTGGCCATTTTCACTACGTAGACTTCCTTCACTACGCTTCGACTCGGTTATTATTTACTTTTTACTTTTTTACCTTTCCATAGCGTCTTATCATATACTTCATGTGACCAGCAAACATCAGCTGCGGCATATCCTCCTTCAACATCTTGCAGATGATCTTGTAGTGTTGGTTAGCCACAGCACTCTTGAAGGTCATCTTCGTACCAGTCATCACATACACCACCAGAGCATACGCCATACCACTGCGATCCAGAGGATGATAGTATTCGAGCATCTTCTCTATTCGCTCGCGACTCTCCTGAGTCAACCAAAGTTCCAACAGCTTCACCATCATCTTGGTAGCCAAAGTGGTTTCCCAAGAACCTACTGATTCCTCACCGTCAGTCTTCTCAATCCAAGGAGCCAAACACTCCAACACTTTACAAATTTCATTTTCTGTTGTCATACGAATCATTATTTTATTTGTTATTATTTGCGTCCTCGTTCGTCGAGAGACGTTTCTATAATAACACTGCATCTCAAGTCAGCGAAAACCCATATTAACGCTGACTCTGACCTTTTAGTCAAAAAACAAAAAAATCCGCAAACAGCCTGACTATTAGCCGTTTGCGGAGTCGCAAATATTTCAAAAAAGATTTTTCAGCTTTTCAGTAACCGCTGATTTCGCACTGAATTAACGCTGATTCTGTATCATCTCCCTTACCTCATCCATCGACAATTCTGGGTCAAGAATACTCACCAGATAGGCAATCGTCTGATCGTTCTCCTTAGGCGCATGCGTATTTCTTAGTTTATCCGACTCAAACTCCTGACCACGCTTCTTGTCCCAGAAATGGCCGCTCACCATCACCCAAAGCGAGTGCTTGTCAGGCAGCGTCACCAACCCACGTTCGTTTACTAATCTCTTGAATAGAGCTGCAAGCGTGTTAGCATCGCCCTTCCATATCAGCCGCTGTCGCGTCTCGCCACCACTGAACAAGTCAATAAACACCTGCACATCCGTCTCTGCGGCAAGCCATCCCAAAGCCATCAGACCCTGACAGAGCATCCGTAGTCGCACGCTACCATCCACCCTATTGTTATATATAAAGGCCTTGCTGATTCTGGTGCCCGACTTCTTAGGTCTGCCGCCACCTTTAGCCTTTGGCTTCTTCTCTTCTTCCTCAACGATCTCTGCCTCCTGAGCCTTCAGCTCTTCAGGCGATACCATCAGCGTCTGAAACGTAGGATTCTCCATTGTGCAACCAATATTGGCTACACCCCACACATTGATAGGCGCCTGCTGCTGTTCTTTCTCCTTATTGTCCATTATCTTTATCTTCCTTATTTATTCAATGATCTCGTCACCCTCATTATTCTTGCTTTCTAATACTGGCTGTTGTTCCGTTGATGGCGGTATCACCTTAAACTCAGGACTCTGCATCTGACAGCCCAAATTTGCCGTACTTCCAGCCTGAGGATAGACAATGAACTCATTAGTCTTCTTATTCGCCGCTTTCTCCACTTCCTCTATCATCTTGTCCTGCTTCTGCTCTTGCCTATCTTGCTGCTCCTTCTGCTTAGCATACATCTTCTTTTCTACGACGCCGCTTCGCTGACTCCATGCTGTACCACGCAAAAGATTGTCTGCCTGTTCCAGCGCACGTTGTTGCAAATCAATGGTAGGGAATCGCAGTACGCATTGTTCGATGGTGTCAAGGTCGATGGCTTCGCCTGATGCTTTCATCTCTGTCAGCAACGATGTTACTACACCTATACGATGACCTACCTGCTCCTCTTTGTCCTCCGTCATGCGCACACCCATCCAGAGCCGCTCCAATAGCGGATGACCATGTGTGGCTCCTGCCAGCGCGGCACAATAGGCTTGATACGGACTTTCCTTCGTAGGGCGGAACATCGCCACAAGCATATACATCAGAATCATCAGTACCAGAAATGCCGACGTCTCGCCGTACTTCTCCGTCAGTTCCTCCTGTAGCATCTCTACAGCCAACTCAGGACGCTTGGCTGCCAACAGCGGTTTCCATCGTACAGCAGCCTCATCCCACAGCTCTGCAGGGCTGGGCTCGTTGTTCTCCGTCGTTATCTCCTTCAACGTGTCATACAGGTCGCAGAACAGTTGCTCGTCCAACAACTCGGCCGTCCGCTTCCTACATCGTATTGCATCCCAACGCTCGTACATACTCCTTATGCGTAAACCACTTGAATCTTATCGAGGAAATCCACTATGGCCTGCCATCTGCGAGGTATCAGTTCCTGCTCCTCCAAGCTCTTCAATGCCTGGTCCGACAGTTCCTCCTGCACAATGGTTTCCATACCAATCTTACGCCACTTACGCGCACCCTTGGGCCTCATCATAATCACTTTGCCACTGGCACTCGCCGCCTTGATCATCGATTCCAGAATCAGGTCGCCCTGCTGCAACACGGCTTTCTCCTTAAGGGGTGCCGTAATGGTGGTCTTTGGCTCAGTATTCGTTCGGCGAGCCAGCTCTGTATAGTATTCGCCCACCATATCTGAAATCTCAGGAAGGTTGGGATAAGGAAACTTAAACGTCACGCTGGCAATGCCCTGATCATACTCGCTCACCACATCCCAGAACTCGCGCGTGCGATACTTCGCATTAATCTGCACCTGCAAGCGCTTACTCCACAGGCGACGGTTGAACGTCTCTTCCATGATGTGTGCCACCGTCTGCGTCTCGCTGAAAGCCTGCGCACGATTCTCGATGGCAATAATCTGCTTGTCCTTGCGATTGTCGATAATGACGAAAAGACTAGGATTATCCTCCTCCGTCCAGCGGTTAAAGTCCTTCTCGTGCACCTGTGTCGTGGTGTTCGCCAGTCGCATCACAATGATGCCGTCACGCTGCGCCACTATCAGGTGTTCAAACTGTTTATAGTCGCTGTCGCTATTGTTGCGGCTCTTGGTAAACCTCAGTTTGCTCTCCTTCAGAAACAACTCACCCAGCAATTCCTGCTTCATCGCTAGCGACTCCTCCACCTTCACTTCAGGCGAGAACATATCCGGTTCCTGCGGCTGATTGATGGGTTTGAATAAATATGTGTAAATTGTAAATCTTGTCATATATCGTTGCAAATAATTATTCTAATCTGCAAAGATACGAAAAATACCACACCTTCTGGCAGATACGGGAACTATATTAAGAGTTTTTAGGAAAAATAGCCCAATCCTTATGACGTTTTCTATTGCGCTTTCATTTTGTCCTATTTTAGAGGAAAACTTGCATGAAAATTCATGTGTATAGGCTGAGGATGGTTCATATCCAAATTCCTCCATTTATTTTTGTCTTTCCTCAACTTAAGAAAATCATCTACAATATTATCCCTAATCTCGAAATTATCTTTCTGGCAGCCTGGAACAACAAAAACGAACTCTATATGATTAACATGAAATTCCGCAATTAAATAGGGATATTCTGTTGAATCATTATGCCTGAAAAACATGTTTATGAAAGGGTGTTGCTCTGGTTCAGTATAAAATGTCTCTTTTATTCTGGGCAGCCTTGACAAGTTCATCTCTCCCTTTAGCCACCTAATAGTGTCCTTGAAGAACGGCAATTGTTCGTCAGGCAACATCCCTATTACATATTTCACAAGAGCTCTGTACACGTTGTGGAAATTAACATAGCCTCCATCTGCATAAAGATCAGTTTGGGTTTCAGATGATTGTATCCTTGCTTTCGACGTGTCAAATATTTCAATGCAAATTTTATTTGTTTCTTTGTCCACATCAAGTCTAAACGCACTTGTCTGGGTCGTGAAATACGGATGACCTTCATATTGGGCTGCAAGAGTTCTGTAAACCGAAACAAACTTTATGAATTCCTGTTCAATTCCAGCCCCAAAGTTTGTGTTACAATCATCGCATTCATCATTAGTGAAGAAAAATATATTGCCAAGACTATTTGATATGGTGTGGGCATCTTTCTTGAAGGTCGTTTCTGGCATCCTTTTGCCACAATACCTACATATCCGTTTAGCTCGTTCTTGAACACCAAAACGGACTCTTTCGTTGGGAACATAACAAAAAGGCTTATAAATCTGCATCCATGATTCGTTTTGACTCAAGAATTCGTCAAATCTCTGTTTGGCAGGTATACCTCGCTCAAGTTCCTGCATCTTAAACAAAATTTCTTTCTTGTTTACATATTCAATAGGCTCATTAAATGATATGCCCAAATATCTTCCTTCTTCCAGTTTAGAGACAAGAGAAATAACTTCATTCAATTTAGGAAATAGAACTGCCCATTTCTGCATTGTAGCCAAAAATGGCTTTTTCCATTGCTCAATGATTGGGAGCACATATGTTGAATCTGGCAAATTTTCATTACCAACAGATGTTTTCAACACTCTGACAAGCTCAAAATCAGACAACTGAGATGTGTTGAGCTTCGATGACTTCAGTCCGCATCCCACCTCATTCGTTTCCTCGCTCGTAAAGAAGTGTATAACATATGCCATAACTTATAAATTGATCATTCCTCAGTTGCCCTCGGTATTAATTGTTGTTCTTGTTGTTACTCGTTATTATAATACATTTGGTCATGTTGAGGTGGTTTCAACCATGTGAATTGTTCGTCTTTAAAGGGTTGGGGCCATATGTAGCACAAAACACGTATAATATCATCCTTCCATAAAAAGCCAAGCTCTCTTAACAACGTGCCAGCAATTATGTATCTAAGTGTTTTCGCCACTTTGTGGTATTCATTAGGTTGAAACAAATAAGGCTCTTGATTCTCTGAAATTTGGCGATGTACTAAAAAGTTCCTCGTCAAAGCAGCTTTCTTTGCAAACTCTTCTATCTCAATTTGCTCCCATATATCCTGATGCATCTGAAGTAAATTTAATAATCTAACTCCAAAATAATCACCTTTATCTATATACCCTGTTTTTAAATCATTGGCTTCTTTAAGATGTTGATCATTCTTTAGGATGTCAATAATATGAAGAATTAATTTGTTCTTTCTGGTCTGCGGTATCAATTCATCTGACGAATAATATCTCTTTGTTAGTTCTTCCAATACCGATGCATAGCAGATAATCTGTAATTCATCAGATAATTCTTCGTTATAGATTGTGTTAAAGAATAGGCTTAGAGCATGTGGTTCCTCCTTATACAAATCTATCCAGTGTCTAACAACGTTATTGTCCATGACATCTTGAATTACACTCGTGAATCTGGCATTCTCATCAGGTATAGGTCTAAAATTGAAATGCTTGATTTTAATATTCTGTATACATACACACCTTACGTTCCCTAAATTGAAATAAAGACACTCATTGACAAATGGGGTGTCCATAAACAAACTAAGAAGATTCTCTATTTTACTAATAATAGGAAAACTATCTTTGAGTTCTGTCGGTTCATTGAATTTAATGTTGACAAAGGGCTGTAATATATTATGAAAATACTTTTCTGGTATCAACTTTGCAGAATTTGAAATAAAAACAGAAACCCAACAATCATCGAGTTCAGACAAGACAAATGAAGATGGTTGTTCAAAATGGTAGTCTATTCTTTTCCCTGTTGACTCGTAATCATGTATATCAAATTTAGAGCAACTCCATCCATTAAGATAAGGGTTGCATATACTTATTTCAGAAACGGACAAAATCCTATCATTTCTATTTTGAAAAGAAATACTTTTTGAAAACACCAAATAAGACACTGAAAAAGTGTATGATTGAACACCCATATTGCTAATATGTGACTGAAGAAAGCTCAAATCATATAACTCGAAGAAAAATGTTTCATTCTTCTCATCCAACGCTACCCCCTTTAGACCGTCAATTGTCAAATGAGTATAATAACTTTTATCATTAAATTCAACTATCTCTATAGTAATATCATTGCCGACAAATAGAGTGCCGGCAATGGTAGGTGTATCACTATTAAAATTCCAATAACCAGTAAATTTTTTCTCAGTCCTCATTCTTTAGTTTCCAAGTCTTCTACTACTTATTGGGGAAGTTAATGTCTATTCCTGATGCCACTTGAGCAAAATCATTCTCAGGTAATGCCTCGAAGTAATCAGTACGAAGACCTGTGTCAAGAACAAACATGAAGAGGAAGAAATCATAAAGCGGTTCACCAATACCATCAACGAGATTCTTGCGGATGCTTTCTGTCTTACTGATAAGGCAGATGTATTGATAGTCTCTGTCAATTACCTGAGTATTGCCTGCAGGATGAGCCTTTTGTAAATGCTGGCCTGCTGTCAATGCAATCAAATTCTCTACATAGTCCGCGATAACAGGGAACTCATGCTTAGGGAATATGTGGTGCATATGGGTTGCCTGCTGTCCTATTGCCATAGAATCCAATATTTCAGAACGAGCTCCGTTGAACTTATCGTTGAATTTGCGAAGACGGCGTTTAGCTTTCTCAACATTGTAGTCGTATATATCCTCTTGAACTTTGTCTGCAACCAGAGCCTGCTGACGCGACACGTTCTTGTCTTTGTCTTTATCGCGGAAGTTAGTGCGGTTATACTTGATGTCTTCCAACGTGATAATCTTTTTGGAGAGAGCACCACCAACAGTTCCCTTCTTTTTGTAGAGTACAGCCAAAGGGTTCAGCACCTTTGTGAAAATACGGTTTGGCTCAGCCTGATTATTGATGGGGGTATAATCCCAACAGAACTGGCGGAACTTTTCTTTCACGTTGTTGTATTGCTCTTTGGTTTGTTCATCGAAAAATGACTCAAAGGCATCCCAAAGGCCACTATCTTTCAATGTCTTGGTTATGTAAGAACAGAGGAAATCAAAGCAGTTCCTTTCTCTGAGTGAAAGGTAATCCAATACTGCCTCATTTTCCACGCTAAACTGAATAGTGTTGTTCTTCTTGCCATCCTCGCGAAGCACACCAGCTGCAGCCAGCATCTTCAAGGGCTGACGGAAGAACTTGTTGTATTCGTCTATTGTGGATTTATCCGTAGGGTCAGGCTTGCTGAATAACTTCTGAACATTCTCTATCGCATACGGAGTGTGCCAGATGTCTGGTGACTGGAATGGTTGTTGCCCTCCTTCTTGCAGATAAACTACAACACAGTCTGCCACGAAGCACAATTCATCCATTGTACACTTCTGGTCTATCCACCTGCCATTGCGGCTTTTTCTTATATCATAGTCATGAGCATTCAGGAACTGCTCCAATAGATTTGCTGTCATTCTTTAATATGCCGTAAAAGTAAACACTACATTTGTCAACATTGATAGACTGAGTAGAAAGGTTCCTTGCTGTGATATAGAACTTTCTGTACTCGTCTGAAGAGAAGTATGCCATCTGAGAATCTGTCAGTGCCATTCCTTTCTGTCTGGGAATCAACACCGCTACAGAACCATCAGCAATGACATTGGGAATATTCTTGATAACACGAGTGTTATAAGTCATGTTGGGTGTCAGATAGACGTTACTATCATTCACATAGATATAGGAATTGAGTTCCTTTGCGACATTGATATCAATGAAGGTATCATACTCAGGAATATGAGTAATGCCTTTGGCATCATCATCGATATTGCGCCCCTTTATAACCCACATTCTGCTGTCGCCATCCTCCTTAGTGGAATTCTGCTTCGTTATCTGGCGGTCTCTGAATACGGTGAAAACATTGAAGTCCAGTTTATCTGCTACCCTGTCAAAGTCAGCATCACGATAGATGATGAAGTATGGGTACTTCTTGTCAGTGATGTAGCTTTGCTTCTGATGGTAGATCTTGTTGTACTTCATGTTGTACACCGTTGTTTCATCCGGTTTCTGCTTGGGATATACTATCAGGCAGATTGTTTCGATAGAAACACCTGTAAATCCATGTCTGCCGAAGTCAATGATGCTATCAATCTTTACCTTTCGCAGGAGGTTGTGAGTTGGGAAGAATTCTTCACCGCTTAGAATGTTCTTATTCAGAATTAATGCTACGCAGTCAGCCATAAACATGCACTTCTCCAAGAACATTTCCGCCAAGTCGTTGGTGTCCTGGTTTACATTCTGGAAGAACCAGAAAGAAATATCTCTTGCCTTTTGCTTCAGCTTTGAGAAGGGAGGATTACCAACAGCCAGATCATACCTGTAAGGCGAATCATAGTATAAGAAGTCGCTACATATCAAGTTGATGGTGAAGTTTTCAGGAATATCGATGTATTTCAGCAGCAACTTCAAGTTGGCTATGCTGTTGGGATCAATATCAACGATATCGAGAATCACATGAGGCACATAAGCGTACTTCTTTATGAGGAAAGGAACAAAACTTCCTGCTCCGCCTGACGGTTCAATAATCCTGATTTCAGGCTGAGTGAAATCAGGGAGTTTGTCAACGGTGTCATTCACCAAGAACTTATTAGTGTAGAAAGCAGCGTTCTTCTCTCTCTCCGCATTGCAGAGTTCTGTAATTCGCATCAATGTTGGCACATCTAAGCCCAAAGGGTTAGCGTCCAAGAAGTCAAGCAGGTTTTGTCTCTCTACCAGATTTTGGTTCTCAATGATTTTATTGATTTCAGCAGAACCTACCAATTTTCTGCCAAATAGCGTTTTGATGTTATGGGCTATCTGCTGCATGATAATAGTAGGAACAGCTTCGCCAAGACACTGACGGATATTTGTTTCGTGTTCCTTGTAGACCTTACGCTTCTCAGCATCAGACATCGCATTCAGCACCTCCAGTGGTTTATCTACCCAATTGAAAGTCTCAGGAATATTCATCATCGTCATCAACTCGCGAATACTGAATACTCTATCCTGTTCTGGGTGAACTGTGTTTTGTGCTGCCAACTGGTCATTTCGAGTGTGAACACACTGAATGAATCTGTCCCACTTCTGACGTGTATATTTATCCCTGTTCTTTCTGATGTTTTCCACGACTTCACCATCCACTAACTTATGAGGACGTTTCAGAGGGTCTGCATTATCAAAGGCAGATTCTCCTTCCTTCAAGTCGTGAATCCAATCACGCATCCTAACATCGTATGTACGGAAAGCGTGATAGAAATCATCCTTTGAGATCTCGCCCCATTCCAAAACGGGGAAATCACCAACGACTTCACGAAGGGTCTTTTCTTTCTGGTATGCAGGGAATAAGTCGTATGGAGTGATTGTCTCGCGATAAGCCTTGTCAACACCTATAACCAAAGTACGAGTACGGGATGAATTGGAACCATAGTTCATAAAGTTGAGAATACGACTGGATATAACGTAATTCTCGCCAAGAGCCTCTCGGATAAATTCACCAATGGGCATAATGCGCTCGTCCTTTGTGATACAAAGCGTCTTTTCAAATGCCATCACATTCTCAAAGACAAACACCTTGGGGCGAATCTTGTCAACCATTTCCACAGACTCCACAACGAGACTGTTGCGGTTTATCTCATCTTTCTTCTTATGATTCTGCACACTGATACCCTGACAGGGTGGCGTAGCAATCAAGACATCCAACTTCTTCAATTTCTCTTTTCGCTTCCATCTGTCGATTTCCGTAAAAACAAGATTCTTTGTAGAGTCGGCAGTCATGTCGCCACAAATGTAGCCAGAGCTGTACTTACACTTCTGGTTGAACTTCTGCACATTCAGTCTGCGCTGGTTCAGTTCAACAGAAGCAATACAAGAGAATCCCTCCATCTTGAAGCCATAACAGCCTACACCAGCACAACTGAATAGGCTGATGTAAGTTAATGGGTTCTTGTCTTGGAGTATATTGGCCATATATTATTTTCTGTAAATATCAAGTTCATTATTATTTTCGTCTCTCCATTCCTTCCAACCATTAGCAGAGCCTCCAACACAGAAAACAGCAGCACCACTTGGCGTATTGAAGGAGGCATCTTTGATTACTACTAGGTCATCGCCTTTGCGTTCTGCAAATTCTGCTATCAGCGCATCACGTTTCTGCTTCGTTTCTGGCTTAATCTTATCAAGATGGCGAGGATTGATTTTGCTGCCTTTCAGCACTACCAGAGTCTGAGTGGTGGTGTCAAATAATCCTTTGGCATCAGCATTGCGTGTAAGCGCACATGCTATCATTCCATCTTTCTTTGGCTCAACAGGTGCAGGTGCCTCGCCTGATGTTGTAATCACATAGCCTAATTTCTTGGCTAATTCCACAACTCTGGGGGTATTTCCAATTCCCCATTGGGAGCAAACAGCAAAGGTGACACCATCTGAACTACGCAGCAGTTCACCATCTTTCATCAGATACCTGTATTCCTCTATTCCCTTTTCGCGAATGTAGTCTATAGTGCGGATTACTCCGTATGAGCCTTGCAAAGTTGAAGGGAATGCTTTCTCTAATTCTGCGAAAGTGGCAGATGGATGCTCTTCGACATACATTTTGACAAGTTGGTGAACAAAACGACGTTTGTTTTGGAACGTGCCGCCATTTATCGAATACTGTGTCTTGTCGTGGGACTGCTTGGATTGTGTGGCATCTGAATCCTTTTTCCGAGAGGTGGCAACAGGAGTGGCAACTACTACGGGCTGCTGTCCGTCTTTGGGTGTTGCCGTGAAGTTTAGCGATGCGAGCATACCCACTATGTCGCTTTCAGAGAACGTATTGCCGTATTTCTCCATCAGATACATCTTCATGCCCTCAGTTATCTGACCCTGGGCATCAGTAATCAGATGGTCTTTGATTTTGTTCAGACTCTCCTGATGGCGCATTTCCTTGATGCGATCCTCGCAGAACTGAACGATAGCATCCTTGCTAAAGCGGTCTTTTGAGAACAGTTCAACGAAGCGGGCACCACGTTTGTTATCCAGTTCCAAAGGAATCGACAGCACAGATACGGCATTCTCGCTGTCAGGCTGGTCATAGAATATCTCGATATGCTCTCCAATGTAGATGCCTGCTTTCAGTTTCAGCTGACGCATGTAGGAAACCAACTGATCTCTGTCTTTCGCAATCTGCGTGTGCAAAGGACGCTTCACCTCGATAACGAACTGCTTCTTGTCATCCTTCTGAATAAGGATGTCTGGCTGAATATGCCCGTTGTTGCCGATGGAGAGATTCGGCTTATGGCATATTTCATTCTTATACCTCATCCAGCCCAACAACTGTAGCTGAGCCTCTATCGTTGAATGATATTCAGGCTCCTCCACGCCGTTCTTCTTAGCTTCGCGCAGATAATATACGAATTGGTTCCACTTCTCTTGCATAACTTATCAATATATTCTAGCATGCAAAGATACGAAATTTTATTGAGATTATTCACATCATAGCATATTTTTACACATCTTTTAATAAAAGGGGGGCTTTTCCATACTCATACCACCACCTCGTGGCAGCGCAGAGGGCTAAAACTCGCTCTTTGATGAAGTCCGGATACTTTGGTGTCAACTCTTCAGCATTGTAGCCAGCAATAACGCATAAGAAAGACAAATCCTCCTCGATGTACTCGCACCAGTGGTTCTGTGTCAGGCAGAAGCTCAGGATATTATCAAACTCTGCCTCTGTCTTGGGGAGTTGCACGTGGGCTACAACATGGGGCTTTGATTGCTGATGAATCAGCCAGTAGTCGCCATGGCCCTCGACGTGTTTCAATTCTGCCTTGAACGCATCGCGCTCAACGTGCATGGGTTTCAAACCTGGATGCTGCAAACGTGGGAGCATCACATAATCTTTGTTCTCAATCTTACTGATTTCCATAATCGTTTATATTTAGTGGATTAAACATTCACTCGCATCGCTTTACCACCGCTGCCAACGATCCTTGAAATAGGCCGGTTGGTGGGCACATGTGCCACTCTTGATGCAATATCTGGATGCAAAGGTACAACTTTTCTGTGAACAAACAAAATAATATCAAGAAAAACGTTTCCCGTTTTCCCGTTGTGCCGTTTTCCCGTTTCGTGATGTAGTTTTGAATTGATGGAAGTTTGTGGATATCTACTTTTACAATAATATATAATTATAATTATATATTATTGTAATATAGAATATGGTAAAATTTTTCTCATCTGCAAAACGGTTGAAGAAACGGCAAAACGGGAAAACGGGAAAACGGCAGCTGGGGATTTTAATGTAGGCATATCGCTCGATTAGAGTGAGGACGGTGCAATCTCATAAATTGAACTATTCTTCAAGCAGGATTGAACTATTGAACGCACAGGCGCGCAAGGCCAGGGGATTTGAGGTAAATAGGTTATGGAAGAGAGAAAAAAAGTGATGTTGGGAGGTTGTGTGCAAGGATGTAAGGATTTGTTACTTTTGGAAGAAAATTAATTTTCAAATTTCTCAAAAATAATTGGGGGAAACTATTGTTTTGCATTGATATATTTCGTAACTTTGCACCTGTAAACAAGTTCAGGTGCGAGTAAGGGCTTCGGCTCAGCAAAGTTCGAACAAATTCGGCTCTGCATTCGCCTTGCACCTTACTTGTCATTGTCAATCATGAGAGACATACAAGCGGGAATCGGCCACCCGATGTAGCTGGCCGAGCAAATCTAATACCATGAAAAACAAGTAAAAACTATGGCAAAGATTATTTATGAAGTGTACCAGAATCAGAATGAGCATTCCAGTGCTTACGGCAAGTGGTACGGCCGTGTGAAGTATCTGGAGAGTTTGAACACCCGCAAGCTGGCGACCCACATCAGC
>JAEETC010000256.1 GCA_016286585.1 Prevotella sp.
CCAGGAATGACCCTTCGCACACCCGACTCTGACATCCACGCAGAGGCCGACCTCGACTTTAACATTGCCGACGCTCTGAAGCCAGGCCGTATGCGACTTCGGCTCTTTGCACAAATCGGCAAACAAGACCTGATGCACTTCATGGGTGGTCTGCCACAGTCGTTCATCCGCCATTATCCCAACCACCCTATCAGCATCAAGGGTTCGGTCAATGGCAACATGAGGAAGATGGACTTCACGGGTCTCGACATCTCGCTGCCCACCGCCCTGCACCTTCATGCCAACGGAACGGCAGAACATCTGACGGACATGAGCCGAATGAAGGCCGACATCAGTTTTCGTGGCCAGACACAGGATCTGAACTTCCTGACAGCACTCATCGACGATCGTCAGAAAGGTGAGTTCCGCATACCGTCAGGCATCACCCTCGACGGCAGATTGAAAGCCGACGGCACGAGATACGATGCCGACCTCAATGCCCGTGAAGGCGAAGGGATCGTAAAAGCAAAGATCGGTGCTGTCGTACCCCAAGATGCCAAAGGCAACCTCAACACAGAGGCAATGACTTATGATGCAGACATCAGCATCGACAACCTGAACCTTCATCACTTCCTGCTCAAAGACTCCCTCTACACCCTCTCGGCAGACATCCATGCCAACGGCTACGGCACCGATATTCTCAATAGCCGCTGTCAGATGAAGGCCGACGCCACCGTCAACAGACTCAAATACGGACAATGGAACCTCGACGGTATGAAGGCCACCGCAGACCTGAAGAACGGGCGGGGCATCGTCAGCCTCAACGGAGACAACCAACTCTTTAACGGTACGGTGACCGTTGATGCGTTGCTCTCCACCAAGAAGTTAGACGGCACCGTCAGCGCAGATATCGCCAAGATAGACCTGCAACAGCTGAGACTCGTTGACGAGCCGCTGGTGGTAGGTGTATGCGGACATGTCGACATCACCTCCGACATGAAACAGAGCCATTATGTGAGCGGCTTACTCGGCGAACTGTTTATACAAGACGAGAAAAGCGTCTTCAGACCCGCCGACATTGGCATACTGCTGAATACCAGACCAGACACCACCTATCTCAGGGCACAGAGCGGCGACTTCATCGTGAAACTCGATGCCAGCGGCGGCTACGAGAAACTGTTTCGACAATTCAACACCCTCACAGACTCAATCATAGCCCAGTTCGACCAGAAGGTGATTGACCAGCAGGCCATCAAACGACTGCTGCCCACCATGAAGATGCACGTGGAGAGCCGCCGCGACAATCCCATCGCCAACCTTCTCAGAACCAGCGACGTGGACTTCAAGGAACTGTTCGTCGATCTGACCACCTCGCCAGAGACAGGCATCAACGGCCAGAGCCATCTCTACTCTCTGAACTACGACAGTACCCGCATCGACACCATCCGACTGAACCTCACACAGAAAGGCGACCGTCTGACCTACCAGGGACAAATCCGCAACAACCGTCGTAATCCCCAGTTTGTGTTCAATGCCCTTGTCGACGGCCATGTCCACCAACACGGAGCATTGGCCGGCCTTCGTTACTTTGACGCCAACAACCGTATGGGTGTGCGCATCGGAGCGACGGCAGAGATGGAAGAAGGCGGCATACGCTTCAAGCTGATGCCAGACCGTCCGACACTAGGCTACAAAGAGTTCAACCTGAACAAAGACAACTACATCTTCCTTGGCGAAAAGAACAAGATACAGGCCAAGGTCGACCTCATTGCCGACGACGGTGCGGGCATGAAGATCTACTCTGAGAATCAAGACTCCACGATGCTGCAGGACCTGACGGTATCGCTGAACCGCATAGACCTCGATGAGCTGTCGTCGGTGATACCCTATATGCCACATCTCACTGGTAAACTCAACGGCGACTACCACATCTTGATGGATCAGGAGGAACACATCTCCGTGGCCTCCGACATGGCCGTGATGGGCATGACCTTTGAAGGAGCGTCCATCGGCGACCTCAGTACGGAGATGGTATACCTGCAGAAAGATGGTGACACCCATGCCATCGAAGCCCGTCTGATGCTCAACGACGAGGAGTTCGGTTTGTTGAAAGGCTCCTACTATCGCGAGGGACTGATCGACGCCACCTTCGACATGACACGTATGCCATTGTCACTTGTCAACGGCTTTGTGCCTGACCAGATTGTAGGACTCGATGGCTACGCTGAAGGCAGTATGAGCATACGTGGTACCACGACACATCCCGATGTCAACGGAGAGATTTATGTCGACGATGCCCATCTCATCAGTATCCCCTACGGCATCCGTATGCGCTTCGACAACGACCCCGTGCGCATCGTCGGCAGCAAGCTGCTGCTGGAGAACTTCGGACTCTACGCCTACAACAACGAGCCTCTGAACATGATGGGCAGCATCGATTTCTCGAACACCGACAAGATCATGGCTGACCTACGGGTAAGGGCCCAGGACTTATTGCTCATCAACGCCAAGCAAGATACGAAGTCCATCGCCTGGGGCAAAGCCTTTGTCAACTTCTTTGCCCACATGCAAGGACCGTTGGACGCTATGCATGTTCGAGGCAGACTCGAGGTACTTGGTTCTACAGACATGACCTATCTGTTGCTCGACTCCCCACTCTCCACCGACAACCGTCTGGACGAGCTGGTGAAGTTCACCGACTTCAGCGACTCCACACAGACCGTCATCACACGACCCATACCCACAGGACTGACCGTCGACCTGAACATCAACGTGTCACAAGGCGCACACTTCGTCTGTAACCTCAACCCTGAACAGACCAACTACTTAGACCTGACAGGTGGTGGCAAACTGCATCTGAATTACGGCTCCGAGGGTCTCAAACTGGATGGCGACTATACCCTCTCCAACGGCGAAATGAAATACTCACTGCCCATCATCCCGTTGAAGACCTTCACTATCCAGGACGGCAGTTCCGTCGCGTTCTCTGGCGACCCCATGAATCCCAAGCTGAACATCACCGCCACCGAGCGCACCAAGGCCAGCGTATCAGACGAGAGTGGCGTGAGCCGGAGTGTGGTCTTCGATTGTGGAGTGGAGATTAGCAAGACACTCAATGATATGGGTTTGAAGTTCATCATCAGCGCTCCTGAGGATAACACTATCAACGGTGAGCTCAACAGCATGTCGGAAGAGGAACGCGGAAAGATTGCCGTCACGATGCTCACCACAGGCATGTACCTGGCCGACGGCAACACCAACGGCTTCTCGATGAACGCAGCCCTTAGCTCCTTCCTGCAAAGTGAGATTAACAACATCACAGGCTCAGCCCTGAAAACGCTCGACGTCAGCATCGGCATCGACAACACCACCGATGCCAGCGGCAC
>JAEETC010000063.1 GCA_016286585.1 Prevotella sp.
ACATCCAGCAAGGTGAGGATCTCACGGTTCAGTTCGATATCGATGCCCATGAGTTCAATGGCCGTTGGTTCAATGATATCCGCGCTTATAATGTCATCCGTGGCCAGATGCCCGTGGCTGGTGCTCCAGTAGCTGGAGTTGCACCCGGAGCGCCTCAGGCTGCGCCATTCCCGCCGGCAGGTGGTGCCACAGCACCATTCCCACCAGCACAGGAACCTGCAGGTGAAGGCTCTGCCGACGATCTGCCTTTCTAGACAAGAAGAACAGACTTTTGACATAAGAACTTTTTAGACAGAAGAACATAAGAAACATATTGGCTGCGCCATGATTGGCAAAAATTTATGTACTTATGTTCTTTTGTCTAAAATTATAGGGTCTTAGCAGAATTGCTGCAATTGCTAATAGAAAATGCGAAGATGTCCCTTTAAGTTTACATCCTCATATGCTCCGCCATGCCTTTGCTACTCATATGTTAGAAGATGGACACAACGTTATTTCCGTATCTAAATTGCTAGGACATAAAGATGTGTCGACAACCATGCGATATCTTGACATAACAGAAGATCAGATAAAGTCTGCAATAATAAGTATTGAAGATGATGATTCAAAGTCGCTTGATAAAAAGTGGATTAAGAAGAATGGTGAAATAAACGAAAAATTAACAGATTTGTTCAATCGGAAGTTAAAGCTAAGAAAGAGCTATTAAACAATGTTGGAATCAATTTCTAAAAATAATCCGAACCAGATTTTCTCATTAGACTATCTCAACACATTAATTTTCATGCAAAAAGAGATCTAGAGAAAACTGGTTCGGATTATTATGACGGTGGGGATTTTTATGATAAACAGAAGTTCTGTTTATCATAATGCCGATTCTAATAAAAATAGGTAGCAGGGAGTTTAGGTAGCCTAAAGTGGGACTTTACTTAGCCTAACCCCGGACTTTAGTCTAACTAAACTCTGTGTCCTCTACATCTCGAAACGAATAGATTTCTCAGAACCGAGAGCTTGAGGCAGCCTCGGGCTCGGTCTTACTGAGACTCTGCCATTCCCAATACTTGTCCTCCTCAGCCTTGTCGTGCTGACGGAAATCACGGCAAATGGCTTTCGCAAGTGTCGTCAATTGGCCTTTGTTATCACCACTTTTTGCCACCAGATTGGCCATCATGCCCGTCGGCTCCTTCCAACTGAAGTCCGGATACTGAAATTCCGTACCACAAAGGTGCGCGCCAAAGATTGGGAAAAACATCGGAACGAGGGGTTCATGCATGTCTTTTGAGGCCTGCGTGAGCAGCAATTTCACGCATTCTGTGCCTTTGCCGAGGTTCGGCATAGCGGGCGCAGTCGCTTTAGTAATTTCGTATTTCATTGAATATCAGCTTTTTAGATGAATGAATGATGGTCGGGTGTGACAGTTACAGTTGTGACAGTTCGTTTTTGAGGGGTGTCAATTCTCCTTATATTATATATAACTATCTATATATCAATTAGTTATAAAGTATTATAAGGCGTGTTGTGACCTCGATTTCTAATTGTCACAACTGTAACTGTCACACCGTTCGCCATTTTTACCTTCTTATTCTTCCTCTATCAGGCCACCGAGTGCCAGGCAAAGTTCGTTGTAGACTCCGAGGGCGTAGCGCTCAAGGGTGAAGCCTTCGCCTGTCTTTAGAGGCTTGAAGTTCGGGCGGCAGGTGCCGTTGTCCTGACGGGTGACGGGCGAGCAGAAGCGCTTCCAGAAGAAGACACCACTGGCCTATTACAGGATGTCGCGGTCGTCGAGAACCCTGAACTTGGTGCGCTGGTGGCAAAGGGCATCCAGATCGAGCCGGAAAGTGGCGGCTTCTTCAACGTTGGGACGGCAACAGGCGAGTGTCTTGCCGATGGGACTGATGATGGCACTCTGGCCACGATAATGGGAATACTGGTCGTCACCCACACGGTTGCAGCCGATGAGATAGGCCTGGTTCTCCATAGCTCGGGCTCGTGTGAGGATCTGCCAGGCGTTCTGACGACTCTCAGGCCAATTGGCTACGGCAATGATGGCATCGTATTGGAGGGCGTCAGAATAACGGCTCCAGACGGGGAAACGCAGGTCGTAGCAGGTCAGCAGCAGGATACGGAAACCGCAGTATTCCACGATGGAATGGGCATCGCCAGACTGATAGTAACGGTCTTCATGGCCGTAAGTGAAGAGGTGGTGTTTATCATAATAGGTCTCGCTACCAGAACGGCCGTCGATGAAATAATGACGATTGACGAAGTCATGATTAGTTAATGCGATGGCGAGGCTGCCGGAGATGGCGCAGTTTAAGCGGCGGGCGGTGGTGCGCATCCATGACAAGGATACACTATCTGATTCAGATTCGGCGATTCCAACGGGTTCTGTGGCGAAGCCCGTACTCCACATCTCGGGCAGCACATAGAGGTCGCTTCCAGGGGCCGCCTCGATGAGCCGATCCACTCGTTCAATATTCTTCTGGGGACTCCCCCACTCGATGTCCAGTTGTATGACGGTTGTTTTCATTTGATATAAAAATCGTTGATAAGTTGTTGATACCAAGGACTTCTTTCCTGTGGTGACAACTCAATGATTCCACATTCTGTATCTATCTCTTTAACAGGTTGTTTACGAAATTCAATCATGTAACGCTTCGGGATCTTTTTAGGCGTGGTCTGGATGCTGCAGATGCGGCTGATGAAGAACCCCACAAGATGAGCCTCGCTCTCCAGACGGGAACGGCAGTCAGCCGGGATGATGACCGACAGCCGGCCGTCATCCTTCAGCAGTCTGAAGGCCGATTCCATCAGCTGGCGGTACGTGAGACTGACGGTATGGCGCGCTTCTGTACGTTGCTGGTCCGGACAGGTCAGGGAACGGTCGAAAAAGGGCGGATTGCAGACGATGGCGTCGAATCCATCGGTATCTTCCATCCTCGTCACGTCGCCCTCGCGGATCATGATGCGCTCCTTAAAGGGCGATTCCAACGCGTTTTCAGAAGCCTGGCCGACGGCATCGGTATCGATGTCTATGCCCGTGACTTGTGCCTCGGGGAAGCGCTGCGCCATCATCAGGGCTATCAGTCCCGTGCCTGTGCCGACATCGAGGATCCGGCAGGCTCCAGCTGGTGCCGAGGCCCAGCTGCCGAGCAGGGTCCCGTCGGTGCCCACCTTCATGGCACAATGCTGCTGTCGGACGATGAATTGCTTGAACTGGAAGAAATCGTTGGCCATATTCAGTCTGCAAAGGTAGCTAATTTATGTCATAGAATCCGCCGATTAACACAGATTAATAATAGAAATGGGTGGAATCTGTGGCTTTTTTCGTAACTTTGCAGCCAATTTGTATAAATAATAAGGTAAAAAAGGAAAAATTAGAGGTAATTTGAAGTAATCAGAGTAATATGAGTGACCAGAATAAGAACCAGGCATTTCAAATGATAGCAGACATTGACGGGGATATCAACGACCTGTTCAATGTGAATGTCCCAAAGTCCGTCCCCATCTTGGCTGTACGTAATCTCGTACTGTTCCCGGGGGTTGTGTCGCCGATTCTCATCGGCAGGGACTCCAGTAAGAAACTTGTGCAGAAGGCAGAGAAAACAGGCCATATCATCGGTATTGTCTGTCAGCGTGACCCCGAGGTGGACCATCCCTCACAGGAGGATCTCTATGAGTACGGTGTCTATGCCCGGGTGATGAAGCAGTTGACGCTGCCCAACGGCAACCTGACGACTATCGTGCAGGCCCTTGGCCGTTTGAAGGTGTTGGACATTATGAAGACCGACCCCTATCTGGAAGGTGTCGTGGAGCCCGTTCAAGATATCGAGCCGGAGAAGAAAGACCGTGAATTCCGCACAGCCATGGAGGATCTCCGCAACATGGTGACTGAGTATATCAACGTCAGCGAAGAGATTCCTGACGAGGCGACTTTTGCCATCAAGAACATCTCTAACAATATCATGGCCCTGAACTTTGTATGTTCGAACATGCCGTTCAGCGTGAAGGAGAAGATGAACCTGTTGGAGATGGAACTGGTGAAAGAGCGGTTGTTCACGCTGATGAAGATTTTGAACCGTGAGATCAACCTCCAGAACCTCAGGGCTGATATCCGCAATAAGACCCGCGAAGATATCGACGAGCAGCAGCGCAACTACTTCCTGCAGCAGCAAATCAAGAACCTGCAGGCAGAGATGGGTAATGGTGAAACGGCTCCCGAAAAGCGTGAACTGCTTAAGAAGGCTGAAGACAAAAAGTGGTCGTATGAGGTGAGCAAGATCTTCTATAAGGAAGCTGACAAACTCGACAACCTGAATCCGCAGAGTCCCGAATTCAATGTACAGTTGAACTATCTGCAGACCTTTGTCAGTCTGCCCTGGGGAGAATACACACAAGACGATCTGAACCTGAAGCGTGCACAGAAGATCCTGGATCAGGACCACTATGGCATGGAGAAGGTGAAGGAGCGTATTCTCGAATATATGGCTGTGCTCGCTCTCCGAGGCGACCTGAAGAGTCCTATCATCTGTCTCTACGGTCCTCCGGGAGTCGGTAAGACCTCGCTCGGAAAGTCGATTGCAGCAGCCATGAAGCGCAAGTATGTGCGCGTTTCGCTCGGCGGTCTGCACGACGAGGCTGAGATCCGTGGTCATCGCCGTACCTATGTCGGCGCCATGCCTGGACGTATCATCAAGTCAATCCAAAAGGCAGGCTCCAGCAATCCTGTGTTTATCCTCGATGAAATCGACAAGGTGACGCAGATGACCCATAACGGCGACCCCGCCTCGGCCATGCTTGAAGTGCTTGACCCTGAACAGAACAACGCCTTCCACGACAATTACCTCGACGTGGACTACGACCTCTCAAAGGTGCTCTTCATCGCTACGGCCAATAACCTCGGCACTATCCCCAAGCCCCTACTCGACCGTATGGAGATTATTGAGGTAAGTGGCTATATCACAGAGGAAAAATACGAAATCGCAAAGCGTCACTTGATACCACGTGAGTTGGAGAATACTGGTCTGAAGGCTTCCAGTCTGAAGCCGTCATTCAACAAGGCTGCCATTGAGAAGATCATCGAGCAGTACACTCGTGAGAGTGGCGTGCGCCAACTGGAGAAGCAGATCAACAAGGCTCTCCGTAAGATTGCCTATAAGCGTCAGTTGGAAAAGAGTGCCGACTATCAGAAGATTACCCCTGCAGAGATTGAAGATCTTCTGGGTAAACCGCCATTCTATCGGGATATCTATCAGGGTAACGACTATGCCGGTGTGGTCACGGGACTGGCCTGGACGAGTGTCGGTGGAGAGATCCTTTTCATCGAGACATCACTCTCAAAGGGCAAAGGCTCAAAACTCACGTTGACCGGCAATCTGGGTGACGTGATGAAAGAGTCGGCCATCCTCGCCTTAGAATATGTAAAGGCCCATGCTGAGACGCTGAACATCGACTATCGTATCTTCGACTATTGGAACATCCATATCCACGTGCCGGAAGGCGCTACACCCAAGGATGGCCCGTCGGCAGGTATCACCATTGCCACCTCCATTGCCTCTGCCCTCACCCAGCGCAAAGTCCGCAAGAACACAGCCATGACCGGTGAGATTACCTTGCGTGGAAAGGTCCTGCCCGTGGGAGGCATCAAGGAGAAAATCCTCGCTGCCAAGCGTGCCGGCATTACCGACATCGTGATGTGTCGTGAGAACGAGAAGGATATCAACGAGATTCCCGATGTCTACTTGAAGGGCGTTACATTCCACTATGTGGAGAACGTGCAGGATGTATGGGACTTCGCCCTCACCAACGAAATTGTGAAACATCCGCTCGATTTCACAATTCCTGAAGAAACTGAAAAGGACAAGAAATGACGTTTCAAGTACAGCATACAGATCCCAATAGTGATGCGAGGGCTGGATTGATCCAGACGGATCATGGACCTATCCAGACACCTATCTTCATGCCCGTCGGTACGGCCGGCAGCGTGAAGGGGGTTCATTTCTCTGAACTGCGTGAACAGGTGAAGGCGCAAATCATTCTGGGCAACACTTACCACCTCTACCTGCGTCCTGGGCTTGATATTCTCCGTAAGGCCGGCGGACTGCATCAGTTCAATACTTGGAACCGTCCGATTCTGACTGACTCCGGCGGCTTTCAGGTCTTCTCGCTGACCGGCATCCGCAAGCTTCGTGAGGAGGGCTGCGAGTTCCGTAGCCATATCGACGGCTCGAAGCATTTCTTCACTCCGGAGAATGTGATGGATACGGAGCGTGTGATCGGAGCCGATATCATGATGGCCTTCGACGAGTGCCCGCCTGGACAGAGCGACTACCAGTATGCAGAAAAGAGTCTTCGGCTGACGCAACATTGGCTGGAACGTTGCGTGAAACGATTCAACGAGACAGAACCCCTCTATGGCTACAACCAGACGCTGTTCCCGATCGTGCAGGGCTGTACATACAAGGTTCTGCGCCAGGACGCAGCCAAGCATGTGTGTGATATACTGACAAAGCTGAACGATGGAGGCGGAGCTTCGATCGGCGGTCTGGCCGTGGGTGAGCCTACCGAGGTGATGTACGAGATGATCGAGGTGGTCAACGACATCCTGCCCAAGGACCGTCCCCGTTATCTGATGGGGGTCGGAACCCCGCAGAATATCCTCGAAGCCATCGAACGTGGTGTGGATATGTTCGACTGCGTGATGCCCACGCGCAATGGACGTAATGCCATGCTGTTCACCTACGAGGGAACGATGAACATGCGCAACAAGAAATGGGAAGACGACTTCTCGCCCATCGATCCTGACGGCTGCGACATCGATCGTATCCACACCAAGGCCTATCTCCACCATCTCTTCAAGGCCCAGGAACTGCTGGCCTTGCAGATTGCCTCGATCCATAACCTCGCCTTCTACCTGAGGCTGGTCACCGATGCCAGACAACATATCGTGGCTGGAGATTTCGTACAATGGAAACGTTCAGTCATAGAACAACTCGGACGACGTAGATAGATGAAGAAGAGTAAATATATCAGAGTGTGGATCCGTAGAATGGGACGTCTTCTTCGGAAGTATTCCCGTTGGACGCGCCACATTAATCCTTGGCGGTTCCTGTCGCGCCTCGACAGGTATATTATAGCCAAGTTCATCGGCACTTACATTTACTCCATCATCCTTATCATCTCCATCGCCATCGTCTTTGATGTCAACGAGAACCTGTCGAAGTTCACGACCTATGGCGCGCCGTTGAAGGCCATCGTCTTTGACTACTACGCCAACTTCGTGCCCTACTTCTCCAACCTGTTCTCGCCGTTGTTCGTGTTTATCGCCGTCATCTTCTTCACCTCGAAGTTGGCCGGCAACTCCGAAATCATCGCCATGTTGGCAGCGGGTGTGAGCTTCAAGCGACTCATGCGTCCCTATTTCCTCTCCGCGGCTCTGATTGCGTTGGTCAACTTCTATCTAGGTGCCTATATCATCCCCCATGGTACGGTGGTGCGTCAGGACTTTGAAGCGAAGTACAAAAACAACCGGAAGGTCACCTCGGCCAGTAATGTGCAGTTGATGGTGGCTCCAGGCGTGATAGCCTATATCCAGCAGTACGACAACAACAATAAGAGCGGATATGGTTTCTCACTCGACAAGTTCGAAAACAAGAAGTTGGTGAGTCACATGACCGCCTCCACCATCCGCTATGACTCCATCAGCGAGGACCGTTACCATTGGAAGGCCCAGAACTATAAGATCCGTACGCTGAAAGGGTTGCGCGAGGAGATCAAGACGGGAACGGTTATTGACACGCTGATCCAGATGGAACCCATGGATCTGGTGTACTCTAAGGGACAGCAGGAGACCCTGACATCCGACGAGTTGCGTGATTATATTGCCAAGCAGACGGAACGGGCATCGGGCAATGTCGTACAGTATGAGGTGGAGTACCATAAACGTATCGCGACCTCCTTTGCCTCGTTTATCCTCACCGTCATTGGCGTGAGTCTCTCCAGTCGGAAACGCAAGGGTGGTATGGGACTCTACCTTGGTATCGGACTGGCCCTCTCGTTCTCTTATATCCTGTTGCAGACCATCAGTTCGACGTTCGCCATCAATGCCGACACGCCGCCGATACTGGCTGCATGGATACCCAATATCCTCTATGCGCTTATCGCCTATTTCTGTTACCGACAGGCGCCGAATTAGTTTACAATTTATAGTTTACAGTTTACAGAAGTGAAATTTGAAGAAACATATTTGAACGACAATATCCTCGATGCGCTCTATGACATGCGCTTCGATGAGATGACCCCCATCCAGGAACGCTGTATCCCCGAGATCCTCGATGGCTACGACGTGCTGGGTGTGGCACAGACAGGAACGGGCAAGACTGCTGCCTATCTGTTGCCGATCCTCTCTCAACTCGATGACGGCGACTATCCCAAGGATGCCATCAACTGCGTCATCATGTCCCCTACCCGTGAACTGGCCCAGCAGATTGACCAGGCCATGCAAGGCTTCGGCTATTATCTCGATGGCGTCAGCAGCGTGGCTGTCTATGGCGGTAACGACGGCGGCCGTTATGAACAAGAGCTCCGTGGTATGCGCTTGGGTGCTGACGTACTCATTGCCACACCAGGTCGTTTGCTCAGTCATCTGAAAGTCGGCAACCTCGACCTCTCCCGCTGTTCCTTCTTCGTACTCGATGAGGCTGACCGCATGCTCGACATGGGCTTCATCGAAGATATCATGAAGATTGTGCAGCAGTTGCCGCAGTCATGTCAGCGCATCATGTTCTCCGCCACCATGCCCCCAAAGATCCGTGAGTTGGCCGTCCAGCTGCTCCACGACCCTGTGGAGGTGAAGATTGCCGTGTCGAAACCTGCTGAGAAGATCCATCAGAGTGCTTATGTGTGCTATGACCCGCAGAAGCTGAAGATCATCAACCACATCTTCAAACAGGGCGACTTGCAGCGTGTCATCATCTTCTCCGGCAAGAAGGAGAAAGTGAAAGAGATTACCCGCAGTCTGAAGCAGATGCATATCAACTGCGACCAGATGCACTCCGATCTCTCCCAACAGGAGCGCGACGAGGTGATGTACCGTTTCAAGTCAGGACAGACCGACGTGCTTGTGGCCACCGATATCGTGGCCCGTGGCATCGATATCGACGATATCCGTATCGTCATCAACTACGACGTACCCCACGATGCTGAGGACTATGTGCATCGTATTGGTCGTACAGCTCGTGCCGATCGCGACGGCGAGGCCATCACCTTCATCAGCGAGGCCGACATCTACCGTTTCCAGCAGATTGAGCATTTCCTCGGCAAGGAGGTGGAGAAGACACCATTACCCGAAGGCATCGGCGAAGGTCCTGAATACACCAAACGAGAAAAGAAACGCTCCAATACCCGTCGTCATGGTCGTTGGCATTCCCGTGGCAACGGCAGCAAGAACCAAGCAAAGCCCAAGGGTAGTCAGGAGGCTTCCCATAAGAAGCGCCATCGTCATCACCCCAAGAAAGACGAATCGGCATCCTAATATTCAATAATGTTCTATGATTACAAAACCTATCTGTAAGATCAACCTGGGGCTTAACGTCGTAGAGCGTCGCCCCGACGGTTATCACAACCTCGAGACCGTCTTTTATCCTGTGCCTATCTGCGACGCCCTGGAGGTTTTCCCGATGGACGAAGCCTTCCCCTCGCCCTACGACTGCGATCTGAAGGTGACCAATATCGCCATCGACGGCGATGAACAAAAGAACCTCGTGGTGCGTGCCTACAACCTCCTGAAGCAAGACTTCCCTACCCTGCCCCGCATCCATGCCCATCTTTATAAAGGTATCCCCACACAGGCTGGTATGGGTGGCGGCAGCAGCGACTGTGGTTTCATGATCACCCTGTTGAACCAAATGTTCGGCTTAGGACTCAGCGACGAGCAGATGATCAGTTATGCCGCCCGACTGGGTGCCGACTGCGCTTTTTTCATCTTGAACAAGCCCTGTTATGCTGAAGGCATTGGCGAAAAGTTGGAACCGATAGACTTGGATCTGAGTGGCTGGCATCTGGCCGTCGTGCGTCCAGCTATTCCCGTTCCAACGAAAGAGGCGTTCTCGCTCATCACGCCACAGCATCCCGCCGTCAATTGTCGTGACATCGTGATGCAGCCCGTGGAGACCTGGCGCGACACGCTCACGAACGATTTTGAGAAGAGTGTCTTCGCCCTCCATCCTGAGATCGGCGCCATCAAGGACCGTCTCTATGACTTAGGCGCTGTCTATGCCGCCATGTCAGGTTCCGGCTCCTCGCTCTTCGGCCTCTTCCGTGAACCCGTCAGCCTCGATGAGTTCAATGCCGAAGGCACATTTAAAACAATCATCCCGCTCGACTGAGCAGGATGATTATTTTATTGGATGCCGTCTTCGCGGAGTTTCTCTTGCCACTTCCAGGCGCTCTTCAGCACCTCTTCCGTCGGGGTGTCAGCCTTCCAGCCTAACACCTTGTTGGCTTTGTCTACGTTACCCCACACCTGTTCGATGTCACCCTCACGACGTGGTGCATACGTCCAGTTCACCTTCACACCCGTAGCCTTCTCAAAGCCTTCAACCACCTCCAGTGTGGAGAGACCCTTACCCGTACCGATGTTGAACACTTCCACAGCTTCAGTCTCAGGCTTGTCGAGCACACGCTCCATAGCCTTCACATGGGCTTTGGCCAGATCCACCACATAGATATAGTCGCGTATACACGTCTTGTCGGGTGTATTGTAGTCGTTGCCGAAGATCTTCAGCTGCTGACGGATACCCATAGCGGTCTGAGTGACGAAGGGTATGAGGTTCATGGGCACGCCGTTGGGCAGTTCGCCGATGAGTGCAGAGGGGTGTGCACCGATGGGGTTGAAGTATCTCAGGATGATACTCTTGATGGGAGCACCCGAGTGGATATAGTCCTGGATAATCTCCTCGTTGATCTGCTTCGTATTGCCATAAGGGCTCATGGCCTTCTGGATGGGAGCGTTCTCCGTCACAGGCAGGTTCTCCTGTGAGGGCTGGCCATAGACGGTGCAGCTCGATGAGAAGATGATGCCCTTCACGTCATACGTCGGCATCAGCTCCAACAGGTTGATGAGCGATGTCAGGTTGTTGCGATAGTACAGCAGCGGTTTCTCTACACTCTCTCCCACGGCCTTTGAGGCAGCGAAGTGGATGATACCCTCGATCTTTGGGTACTTCTTGAACACCCCTTCCAGGGCCTCGAAGTCACAGCAGTCCACCTTTTCAAAGGCGGGACGGATGCCCGTGATCTTCTCTATGCCGTCCAGCACATTGACGTTCGAATTCGAGAGGTTGTCGATGATGACCACCTCATAGCCTGCTTCCTGCAGTTCGACGGTTGTATGACTTCCGATGAAGCCCGTACCGCCAGTTACTAAAATTGTCTGTTTCATTATCTTTATAAATAATTATCAATTGGGTAGCGGATTATCACCTGACTCAGGAACGAAGCTCTCGTCGTTCGACTTCGGTTGTATCACCGTCAGGTATTGCTCCACCGTATTCTTCTCATTCTTAAACGTGACCGTCGCCCTTCTCTCACCATCGGTCTTGTTCGGCCCGCCTTTCAGCGTGATCTTACCTTTATTCTCACCCGAGGCCGGATCGATGGTAATCCAGTCGACATCAGTCGTGGCAAACCACTTGCAGTTCGCCTTCACCGTGAGGCTATATTCTTCCTGGTCGTTTAATTTCACGATCTCGTCAACCACGATATACTCTTTGGTGTTGACAGGATCATCGTTGGAGTCATCACTACTGCAGGCCATCAGCGCTGCGAGCATGATCAGATATATGGCAATTCTTTTCATATAGCGTACCTATTATATATATACTACTTGATGATGGTTTTCTTTCCGTTGATGACGTAGATGCCCCTTTCCAGACCCTGCTGGGCCTCCTTCATCGAAGAAGCCGTCTTGACGAGGACACCCCTCAGGTCGTAGACGCGGACAGCCTGTGTCTCATCCTTCATCTCGGCAACTCCCTTGATGCCGGTGGTCATGTCATCGCCAACGCTGATGGAACGAGCCCCCGACGCACTGAGCATGTAGGCCTCGAAGGGATGTACAGAACGGAGTCCCTTGACGAACTTACTGCCCTTGTCATCCTGCCTGTAGGTGATGATGTCGTTGTTCACGTTGAGTGCCAGGAACGACTCGTTGGTCTGGTTGATGAAATTCGGCACCAGCGTCCTGTCACCATGTTTCGCGGTGTTCAGGTTGTCAGTCACCTTCACCTCGACATTCTCAGCCGAGAACGTCACCTTACCAGCCAACCTGTATTCTTTCTTATACAAGCTGTGGTTTGGCATACTGATCAGATAAGGTGTGTTGGCCTTGATGCCGTCAGCCTCCTGATAGCCGCCGGATGTCAGCTCGTATAGCCAGAAGGGCTTCGCCTCACTTTCGCTGTTCCACTTCTTGAACGGAACGATCTCTCCCGCCGTGGCATGGGTGATCTTCTGCACGTCGAATGGCAGGGCGATGGTCTCCCATCCTCTTGACTCGACAAAGCCCGTCTCCATCTTGTAGTTATGGGTGAAGGTGATGCTCTCAGCCTTGAAGGCCTTCGGACAGTGGAAGTCATTACCGTCTTGAGCTTCTGTCAGCACAATGCTCGGCGCTACGCCGTTGACTACCACGTTCGGGATGGCCCAGCGCACATACTTGGCATCCTTCACATAGAGTAGCACGTTCGGATTGTTGATCACCGCACTAAACGGCACTTCCGGATTCCAGATGACAGCCGTCAGCTGATCGCAGGTCTCCAGGGCATTCTCCTGAATACCATCCACCTGCCATGTTTGATCGCCATACGTCACAGTGGCTGGCACCTCCAGCGTCTGTCCATAGTCGCCCGGCGTCACCACCACCTTCTTGTCGCTCTGCGATGTCACGATGTAGTTGATGCCGCCCTGGGCAAAGGTCACGTCAGAGGTCTCGAACGATATATTGATGTTCACGTCGGCCTTGATGTTGCTGACGGTATATTGGTTGTCCACGACAGCCGATGTCATGTCTGTACCATTCACCCTCAGGCGTCTCAGCGAGTAGCCGTCATCCGGCAGAATAGTGAGCACTGTGTCGGTACCCTCCTTCAGGTAGTATTTCTTGCTGTTATCCCTGATGACATCGTCGCCCAGATGCACCTCACCATTGCCCTGTGCATAGACGGCCAGTATGAAGAGCACGTCAGGTATCACTTCATACTCAGCCACCAGCTTCGTGTGGTGCTTGATGTTCTTGATGGTGTAGGTGTATTTGGGAATCTCCGACGTGATGTCCGTGCTGTCGAGTGTGACGCTCTTCACGCGCCAGTCTTCTCCCGGACTGAAGGTGACAGTCGCGTTCTGACCGTCCTCAATCCTGAACACCATCGTCGTGTCCTCCACCATCTGGTTGTCGTAGCCCACATAACCCTGTCCGATGGAGACGATGGTCAGACGGTAGTGTATCTTCTCATACTCCACGGCCACTTTCATGTCCTGGTCGAGGTATTTGATGAAGTATTTGCTCTCGATGGGCTTCTCGGTGGCGAGCGTGTCCATCATCAAACTGTCAGAGAACAGACTGTCCGTAATCAGCGTATCGTTCACCGCGATGTCCTTGATCTGATAGCCCTTGTCTGCGGTGAAGGTGATCAGGATGGAATCACCCTCATAGTAGGTGGCGATGATCGAGTCGTTCCTCACGGTCAGCATCGAGTCGCGCTTGCTGTTCAGCGAGTCCTTCAGGGTAGAGAAGAGAGAGTCAGCCGGACACATGGCGATACCGAAGCCTTTCGATATGAGTGTCAGCTTGTATTCTCCACCGATAATCCGATAGAACTGCTTGACCCAGTTCAGAGACTTCAGGAACTTGGCTCTTGTACCCTTGGGCACCTTCAGCGTGGCCTTCGGATGGATGCCCTCAAACACGCTGAGGTCTATCTCGAACGGTTCCATGAACTCCACCTGCACCCACTTCAGACTGTCACAATTCTTAAATGCAGCCTTCTCTAACTTGTTCACTGTCTTGGGCAGAATCACCTTCGGCAGCTTCTTCAAGCCCTCGAAGGCCGACTCGCCGATGCTCTTCAGACTATCCGGCAAGTGCAGCGAGTCCACTTTCTCACAGTTCTTGAAGGTAGCTTTCGCAATGGCCGTGATACCCTTGGGCAGAGTGATTCTGGGAAGTTTCTTACAGCCGTAGAAGGCCGAGTCGCCGATCTCCTTCAGCCCTTCGCCCAACAGCAGCGAGTCGATCTTCTCACAGTTCTTGAAGGCAGACTTGCCAATCTCCTCCACCTTATCAGGAATGACCAGTTGCTTCAAGGCCTTACAGTTACCGAAGGAGGCCTTGCCGATCTTCTTCAACGTCTTGGGAAGCGTCAGTTCCTCGAGTTCCACACAACCCACGAAGGCCGAGTCGCCGATCTCTTCGACACCGTCTTCAATCTTCACCTTCTTGAGCTTGAGACTGTTCTTGAAGGCCGATGCATTGATCACCTTCGTCGAGGCAGGGATGATCATCTCCTCCAGGCTGCTACCCTCGAACACCGACTCACCGATCTCCTTCACAGAGGCAGGAATCGACACCATCTTCAGGTCGCCGCAGCCTTCGAAAGCCGACTTACCGATATTCTCGACACCCTCTTCCAGCTTCACCGTCTTCAGCTTGGTACAGTCCTTGAACGACTTCTCGCCCACCTTCTTCACCGAACCGGGGATGGTCACCTCCTCCAGACTGCTACAGCCCTCGAAGGCCGACTCACCAATCTCCTTCACGCCCGTCTCTATCTCGAGTTTCTCCAGCTTCACACAGCCTTTGAAAGTCTTCTTCTCAATAATCTCCAGCGAACCGGGGATGAACATCTCCTTCAAACTCTTACAGTTCTCGAAGGCCGACTCGCCGATCTTCTTCACCTCTTTGTTCTTTTTGAACTCAAAGGTCTCCAGATTCACACAATCCTTAAAGGCCTTCTTGCCGATCTCTTCCACGTTGCCGAGCAACTTGACCGACTTCAACTTCTCGTTACCCATAAAGACCGAGTCTGCCACCAGCTTCACGTCGCCCTGAATCTCTATCGTGGTCAGGCTCTCGCAGTCCTCGAAGAGTTCTTTGGTGATCTCGTCCAAATTACCCTTGATCAACAGTTCTTCCAGTTTCTTACAATCCTTAAGGACCGTTTTGCCCATCTCCTTGAATGTTTTCGGCAGCGAGAGCTTCTTCAGTTCCGAGCATCCCTCAAAGACCGAGTCGCCTAAGGTCTTCAAGTCTGATTCGATCTCCACCTCTTCCAGTTTGCTACAGTCCTTAAAGGCATTCTTCTCTATCTCCTCCGGACCCTTCGTGAGCTTTAGCTTCGTCAGACTCTTACAGTTCTCGAAGGCCGACTCGCCGATCTTCTTCGACACCGCTTCCATCTCCAGCTCTTCCAGCATGGTACAGTCCTTGAAGGCGTTCTTCTCTATCTCCTCCAGCGTGTCGGGCAGTTTCACGGTCTTCAGGTTCTCACAAGCCTCAAACACCGACTCGCCGATCTTCTTCAACCCTGTACCCAACTCCACTTCGGCCAGCTGGGTGCAGCCCTTGAAGACATCCTTTTCGATTTCCTCCGGACTGGTGGTCAGCTTGAACTTGGTCAGACTCGTACAGTTCTCGAAGGCTGATTCTGCAAGCTTCTTCGATACCTGTTCCATCTCCACCTCTTCCAGCTTGCTACAGCCCTTGAAGGCGTTCTTCTCAATCTCCTCCGGACCCTTCGTGAGCTTCAGCGTTGTCAAGCTGGAACAGTTCTCAAAGGCTGATTCAGCAATCTTCTTCGATACCGCTTCCATCTCAAGCGTTGCCAGTTGGCTACAGTCCTTAAAGGCATTCTTCTCTATCTCCTCCAACGTGTCGGGCAGTTTGACGGAAGCCAGACTGGTGTTCCCCTCAAAGGCCGACTCCGCAATCTTCTGCAAGCCCGTTCCCACTTCGACGGAACTCAAGCTGGTACAACTCTTGAACGCCGCCTCGTCGATACTCTTGAAGCCCTCGCCGATCTTGAGCGTGGTCAGCGTACAGCCCTCAAAGGCTTGTTTGGGAACAACTGTTCCACCGCCTTCGATGGTCACCGATTTCAGCGTCTTATTCTGATAGAAAGCCTTCTCAACGATAGAAGTCACCTTGTAGGTCTTTTTCTTATAGGTCACCTCCTTGGGAATGACAATCACGGTGGTGTCGGTCCCTTTGTCGTCGACTTCCACCTCGCCATCGGCCTTCACCCGGTAGTGAACGCCTTTGACCTTAAAGTCTTTCACCTCTTCTTCCTTCTCTTTGTCTTTGTCCTTATCGTCTGCCCTGGTTCCGCTAACCGTCTCTGAGTCGTCTCCGGCAAAGAACTGATAGTTATACGAAAGGCCGACACCGATAGAGAATGCCGACAGTGCCATAATGAACACAAGTACAAATAAAGCTGATTTCCTCATGACTTCTATTATTACTTATTGATGTCTTCAGTCTGCAAAG
>JAEETC010000006.1 GCA_016286585.1 Prevotella sp.
TCCGCCGCTGCCACAACCTGCGTTCTATCAACATTCCCAATACCGTCCGCAAGATTGGTAGCAAGGCCTTCCAGGAGTGTTCGGCCCTCGCCAGCATTTCCTTCCCCGTAGCCCTGACAAGCATCGGCGACAATGCCTTTGCCAAGTGCACCAGCCTCACCAGCATCAAGATGCCAGTGGCTGTCAAGGAGATTGGCAGTTCTGCTTTTGAGGAGTGCGTCATGATCACCACGGTCGAACTGTCGTCGGCCCTCAAGAAAATCGGAGGCTCAGCCTTTGCCAAATGCTCGTCGCTGAAAGAGGTCATCCTCAACACCCCCGCACCTCCCAGCATCTCCAACAGCACCTTCAAAGGCACTGCACCCGCATTCATCATCCCGCGTGGCAGTCTGTCCGTATATATTGCAAACAAAGACTGGAAGAATATTTCCGGATATAAAGAGAAATAACATTGAAGATATATCCTAAACTCATTATGGACGCGCTGGCTACGGTGACGTATGCCGGCACGAAGAAAAACCTCGTGGAGAGTGGCATGGTGGCTGATACACCAGCCATTGCCGCTCCCTCCGCTGAGGGCGAACCCTGGAAGGTGAAGGTTGTACTCGAGTTCCCTCGCGACACCGATCCCTTCCTCAAATCCACCGTCAAGGCTGCAGAGGCTGCCATTCGATATCATGTATCGAGGAATGAGGAGTCCTCCCTCCTCGAAGTAGAGATCTTGACCGAATTCAAATCCAAGCCCCGTCCAGAAGTCGGACAGATGCTGCCAGGCGTGAAGAACATCATCGCCGTCAGCAGCGGTAAGGGAGGCGTCGGCAAGAGCACCGTCTCAGCCAACCTCGCCATCGCCCTCGCACGTCTCGGCTATCGTGTGGGACTGCTCGACACCGATATCTTCGGCCCCTCCATGCCTAAGATGTTCCAGGTGGAAGACGAGCGCCCATACGCTGTCAATAAAGACGGACGCGACCTCATCTGTCCCATCGAGAAATACGGTGTAAAGCTCCTGTCCATAGGCTTTTTCGTATCACCTACCACCGCTACCCTCTGGCGAGGCGGCATGGCCACCAGCGCCCTCAAGCAACTCATTGCCGATGCAGACTGGGGCGAGCTCGACTACTTCATCCTCGACACGCCGCCAGGCACCAGCGATATCCACCTGACACTGTTGCAGACACTCCCCATCACGGGCGCCATCATCGTCTCTACCCCCCAACAGGTGGCCCTCGCCGATGCCCGCAAAGGTATCGACATGTACCGCAACGAGAAAGTCAACGTACCTATCCTTGGTCTGATTGAGAACATGGCATGGTTCACCCCAGCCGAACTACCAGAGAACCGCTATTACATCTTTGGGAAGGAAGGCTGCAAACAGCTTGCCGAAGAGATGCAAGTGCCCCTGCTGGCTCAGATACCGTTGGTGCAGAGCATCTGCGACAGTGGCGACAGCGGCACCCCTGCGGCACTCACCAGCGACACTGCCACGGGCCTAGCTTTCATCAACCTCGCCCAAGCCGTCGTCACCGTTGTCAATCGTCGCAACCGCGAGCAACCACAGACAAAAATCGTCGGAATGAAATAGCCCTCACGAGGGTGAGACCTCTCACTGTCCAATGGCCTGCCTGTATTCTAGGAGTTTGTTCTGATAGTCGGCAAAGGCATCGGTATGCTTATCGAGCGACTGCTGGTAGAGCAACTGGGCCTCTAGCAGGTCGCTCATCTTTGAGGTACCGGCGCGATAATAGTTGCGATTGAGACGCAGGTTCTCACTGGCCTGTTCGATGCTACGTTTCGCCAGCTGCAACTGCTGGTAGCTCTCCTCTACCCCATTCCAGGCATTCTGCATGCGGATTTTCAACAGTTGGGCATTGTCCTCCAACTGTTCTACTGCTTTCTGGTGTTCTATCTGGCGACGCTTGATGGCGTGAGAGCCGCCCCACCAATCGCTGATAGGCACACTAACGGTTGCGAACACCATCCCAAACGAGTGGTTGTTTTCCAACAGATTATGATAGTTATAGCCAGCACCGACGGCAACGTTAGGCAGGTTCTGACCAACAGCCAACTTCTTCTGGAGGTTGGCAGCCTCAACTTGTTTACCTAACAATTGATACTCGGGTGTCCCCAAAAGAGCTTTATTGTGGTCTTGACGAGAAAGAGGTACTAGAGGGGTATCCGACTGATAGCAGATGACAAACGACGTATCGCGCAGGCCACAGTATTGCGACAGTAAGAGACGGACGATGGAGATGCCATTCTTCAGTTTCAGGCGTTGGCTCTCGATGTCGTTCTGTCGCAGTTGTACTTGCAGCAGATCGTTGCGCATGGCCACACCGGCCCTTACGGCCACATCCACATCTTTATATATATCACGCAACAGGGTATCGACAGCCTCGATGGTCTTCATTTTCTCCTGTAACGAAGCCAACTGCCAGAAATACTGCTCGGCAGTCTTCTCTACCTCGTTTTCCGATAGCTGCAACTGCAAGCGACTCACGTCCTCGCCCACTTTAGCGAGTTTATTACCATTGATAATCTGACCACCGGCAAAGAGGGGCTGCACAGCCATGAGCGAGCCGATGGTGCCGTTCTTCATCATCGAGATGCTGATGGGGTTACCCAAGGCTGCCAATGCCTCTGGAGGCAACGACTGAGCCAAAAGCGCCCCCAACTCTGGCGACATGTTTTCAGAGAGGTTCAGCGTGGTTTGCGCCATGCCTTTGTTGGCATTGAACCAAAGACCGGTGCCACTCACGTTGGGGAAATATTTGGTAAATGCCTCCTTGCGTTGCTGTTGAGCAGCCTCAACACCGTATTTGGCACTGCGGATGGCATAGTTATTGTGCAGGGCAGAATCCTTGATCTGCTCCAGGGTGTAGGTCTGCTGCGCAGATAAAGGTAAAAAGGCAAAAAGGTAAAAAAGTAAAACACTCAATACTTTACCTTCACGTCTTGTTTCTGTTTGAATTATCTGTCTCATATTATTTACCTTTTTACTTTTTTACTCTTTTACCTTTCAAACTAACCTTCCAATAAATAACGGGAAGCATGGTGACTACCATGATGAGCGAGCCAATGCCACCTGCGAAGATGGTTACACCTACGGGCATCCAGAACGAACTCTGGGCGATGATCATCGGCACCACACCTACAGCCGTTGTGGCAGTAGTAAGGAAGATGGGCACCATACGGCGCTTGCCAGCCTCGTAGGCAGCCTGACGGACAGCATTGTTATAAGCCTGGCGATCCACCGTCCAGTCACCATGTTCTGCCACATGTTTCTTAATCAGGTCGATGGCATGCTCGAAGATGAGAATCTCGTTACGCATAATCATTCCCATCAGCGTGATGAGTCCGAAGATAGAAGTAAGTCCCAGGGCACGGTTCATCAGTCCAAGACCTATCAGCGCACCGGGAATCATCAGTGCCAATGCAACCATACAGACGGTAGTCACACCATATTTCTTGAAGTTGAACAACAGGAAGAAGAACACGATAATTTCAGCGATAGAGATACCACCGAATATCTGTGGCAGGGCCTCATCACCGTATTCAATCTCGCCACCCACCTCGGTACGTACGCCTTGCGGCAGTTGGATATCCTCTTGCATGATGCGGGCAACCTCTTTTTCAATAGGAGCGGTATAGACACCCTGTGCAAACTGGGCTGTCACCGTAATACAGCGCTCGCCACCACGATGCATGATGCGGCTCTCGCTCCACTTGGGATAGACTTTGGCAATCTGTCGAAGAGGTACTGTTGAATTGGTACTTTGCAGACCTCCCGAAACCAACGATGCGGGCGATGCGATGCCGAGATTGGCCACATCTGAGAAAGTCATATCGGTATCGTCCTTTACCACGATAGGCAACTCGTAGTTGCCTTCCCAAATCTGTCCCACACGCAGATCACTGGATGTGGCACTCAGCGCCAACTGGGCCGTAGTACGTGTAATACCTAATTGGGCCGACGTCACAGGGTCGAGTTCGACGTTGATGATGGGGTAAGGCTGGAAGTAGTCGGTATGTACCCACTCCAGTTCCGGCATCTGGCGCATACGCTCCATCAACCGCTCAGCCACTACGTGCAACGAGTCGAGGTTGTCGCCATAGAATCGATACTCCAGTTCGTTCACCTCCAGATAGTCCAGGCGCTTAAACTTCACGTAGGCATTGGGGAATGCCTCACTCAGTTGTGGCTGATACTGAGCCAAGAGACCTAGTGTGGCTTTGTCGCTCTGGGTATTCACGATGAACTGCGCATAGTTGTTACCAGCCATCTGGGGTGCATAGGCATCCATGAACCGGGGCGATGAACAGCCGATGAAGCCTGTAATGCCAACGATGCGTTCATCTTTCTCCAACACGTGTTGTACAGAATCAGCTATCAGTTCTGTCTCGGCTAATCCTTTACCCTCTGGCAGGAAGATTTCTACGGCAAACTGGTCGCGGTCGGCGTATGGGAAGAGTCGTATCTTCAGCGTGGGCGCTATCAACGTCGAGAGCAGGATGACGGCAATACCACCACCGATCGTTAGCCATGGGTTGGCAAAAGTCCAGTCTAACACCTTATTATAGGTATTTTGCACCCACTTGGTGATGGCGTTACCATCGGTACTCACCTTATCAGGCTTGATGATACGTGTCTCCAAGAACGGAATCACGGTAACCGCCAGCACCAGCGACACCATGAGGTTGATGGTTATCGTGATGGGGAAGTCCTCCAGACAGTCGTGGAACATGCCCTTCATCGTGATGAGGAATGGATAGAAGATGGCACAGATACAGATGGTGGCCAGTAACATCGGCATGAAGTACTGGCGCGCCGACTCAATGGCGGCATCGTATGGCTTTAATCCTTTACCCAGATATTCCAGGTAGCCGTCAATCACCACGATGGAGTTATCGACAATCATTCCCAACACCACAATCAGTGCCGCCAGCGTCACAATGTTCAGTTCGATGCCCATCATATACATCACGGCCACACTCACAAAGGTGCTCAGTGGGATGGTGATGGCTGCCACGATGGCCGAACGGATGGGGAACAGTACCATCATCACCAGGATAATGATCAGCATAGATATCAGCAGGTCGCGCAGGAAGTCGCTCACACTCAAGGCTACCACTTTGGGTTTATCGGCAATGCGGGTCACCTTCACATCCTCCGGCAGTTCGTTTTGGCGGAAATCATTCAGTACCTTGTCCACCTCCTGACCATACTGCACCACGTTATTGCCTGGTGTCATCTCCATCGACAGTAATACGCAGGGATGGCCATCCTGTTCGATACGGCTCGACATCGGCTCATATTCACGCACCACTCGGGCCACATCTCTCACACGAGCCACCTTACCAGTCACAGGGTCGGAGAAGATAATCTGGTTGGCTATTTCCTCCTCACTGTTCTCCTGAGCCTCCACATGGATGGGCACCTGCTGGTCGTCATCACTGATACTACCGCTCATCGTAGTAATGCCCT
Organism: Prevotella sp.; assembly: GCA_016286585.1. GTDB lineage: Bacteria > Bacteroidota > Bacteroidia > Bacteroidales > Bacteroidaceae > Prevotella. The sequence goes on from JAEETC010000006.1 coordinate 5,486, forward strand.
GAGCCTGAAGGCGTGAGAAGAGCATCTGTTGGCCAATACCATAGGCTTGCAAACGCTGACGGTCAATATAGAGCGATATTTGCTCCTTCTGCTCGCCGAAAAGTTTCACGTTGGCTACAGAGGGAATACGACGCAGACGGTCTGAGAGATCGTCACTATATTGCTTGAGTTCGCGATAGCTGCGCTGGTCGCTCTCGATGGCGATGAGCAGGGCTGAGGTGTTACCGAAGTCATCGTTCACCACGATGGCCAGCACACCACTGGGCAACTGTGCCTTAAAACCATTCAGACCATGTTTGATTTTCGACCACACCTCGTCCTTATTGTTCACATCATCGTTCAGTTTCACCATCACGATACACATACCGTTCTGCGACTGTGTGGTGGTCTTCTTGCGATTCACCTCACCAAAAGTAAAGAGGTAACGCTCCAACGGACGAGCCACTTGCTGCTCCACCTCCTCGCTGGTAGCGCCAGGATACACGGCCACGACTACACCCTGACGGATCGTGGCATGCGGGAATTCATCCTTCGGCATGATATACATGCCATAGATGCCCATCACAAACAATATGCCTATGATAAGCAATGATATCGAGTAGTGTTCCAATGGCCATTTCAGCCAATTCATCTTCTCTTTCATAATTGTCAACTGTCAACTTTCAACTCTCAACTGTCAATTAGAAAACTACTTTGGAGTTTTCGCTAAGTTTCTGATAACCCTCTGTGGCAATACGGTCACCGATAGTCAGACCGTCGATGACGTTTACATAATTCCCCTGTGTCTGACCTATAGTCACAGTCATGCGATGAGCCGTGCTGTCCTTGCCCACTGTCCACACAAATAAACTACCGTCCGACTTCTTTTGAACTGCTGTTACAGGAATCATCTTGCTGCCAATTGCCTGTGAGCCATCAGAGACAAAACGTACATTGGCCACCATTCCTGGCAGCAGTTTCCGATTGCTGTTTGCCACATTAATTCTTATATCGTACGTATGCGTGAGGGCGTCGGCCTGTACCCCTTTCTCAATCCGGCCTCCCTGATAACTGCCATTAACAGCTTCTACCATTATACTCGTTGGCGTACTGGCATTGATACCGCCTATCTCTGCCTCAGGAACTGCCACTTTCACCTTGACTGTTGAGATGTCAAGGATACTCACAACAGCCTGTGACGGTAAAGCAGTCTCACCTGCACCTATCAGTTTCTTGCCTATGATACCACTGACAGGAGCAATCAGCCGACAGTCTGCCAGGTTCTTCCGAGCCACCTCTAATTGTGATTGGGCCTGAGCAACCTTGCTCTGTATTTCCACCCACTGCACCTCTGGCAGTGATCCGTTGTCATGCAGCATCTTGTAGCGCTCTAAGGCATCGTTGGCCTGTGCCATCTGTGCCTCGGCACCACTCAACAGGTTACGGGCCTGCGTGTCGTCCATCTCGGCAATCAGCTGACCTTTGCTGACGGTCTGACCTTCATTCACCAACATCCGTTTGACTACACCCATGCCAGTAAAGCTCACTGCGGTAGCCTCGCGTTCTTCCACAATACCCATATACGTCTGGGCATTATCCACCATACCGGGCGATACCACCTGTGTTTTTACTCTCGTCGGAGCCTTCACATTCTGCTCCTGTTTCTGTCCGCAGCTGCCCAGTAACATGACTGATAACAGCATCAATAATTCCTTTTTCATAACTACATGTCTTATTTTGGCTGCAAAATTAATCCAAAATCGACTATCATTCATGTTTGATTTCTCTTCATTTTTTATCAATTCGGCACAGAGATACCAAAACGACCATAAACAATACCAAATAAAACATGGAAAACGAAAAATAATCACTATCTTTGCACCATGAAACAGCAAGAAGAGATCACTTTTCAGACATTAACCGACAACGAGGACATCCAGATCGGTTATTCCGACAACGACATCGTGGTGGTCGACAGTATCCAGCAGTTTGCAGAGGTAAGTACCGCCCTTGTGTCGATGAATGCTGTCGTTATCTGTACCAGTGGTAAAGTGCAAGGTGTTATCAATGGCAAGCAGATTGAACTGCACCAGAATCAGGTGGCCATTATTCCTCAGAACATTATTGTGACCGATGTGATGGTGAGTCCCGATTTCAACCTGAAGGCCATGTTCCTCACCAACCGCATCCTGCAGAGTTTCTTGCGCGAGAAGATGAATGTATGGAACGATATGATGTACGTCCATCGTCATCATATTGTGACGATGGACGAAGACGAGATACTCTTCTATACCCATTTCTATGACATGCTGAAGCTTACCTTCGACAGGGGGAAGGACAATCCTTTCCGTACCGACGTCATCCAGTCGTTGTTGCGCTCGGCCTTCCTCGGTCTCTGTGGTGCCATGAAACAGTATTTTCCTGTTGATATCGAACTCCAGGGTAAGACGTCAGATGCCTATTTCCAACACTTTCTCGACCTGCTGCACTCTACCGAGGTGAAGCACCGTACGGTTGAGGCTTATGCCAACGACCTCTGCATATCAGCAAAGTACCTCACTACCATCTGTAAGAGACACTCAGGGAAGACTGCCAACGAATGGATTACGGAACATGTCATGGAAGATATCCGTTACTACCTGAAGCAGACCGACTTCAGTATCAAGCAGATCTGTGATCGCCTCGGTTTCCCAAACCCATCCTTTTTTGGCAAATACGTAAAAGATCATTTCGGCATGACGCCAATGGAATTCAGAAATAACTAATCACTCTAAAACATGAATAATATGAGACGTCGTTATTTATTGATTGTTGTCTGTGCACTCTTTTGCGGCACTGTTGGTGCACAGGACCAGCGTTTCGAGAACCCACCCAAAGAAGCTCGCCCCTACGTGTGGAGGCATTGGTTGAATGGTAATACATCCAAGGACGGTATCCGGAAGGACTTGGAATGGATGAACCGTATCGGCATTGTCGGTTTCCATCAGTTTGACGCCGGAGGTTCGATCTTCATCAATGGCCAGCACGTAGACTTCCTATGGAAAGCCCCTTACAAGGTGAACTTCGAAGGCCAGTTGAAACCCGGTAAGAATACCATCGAGGTGAAGGTGGTGAATACTTGGGTGAACCGTCTGATTGGTGATGGCCAGCCCGGCGTTGAGGGTCACAGTTTCACTCCCGTGGCCTTCTATGGAGTGAAGAGCCTCTCACAGAATATGGGCACCCTCATCCCCTCCGGCCTGATGGGTCCCGTACACTTATACCTTTGCACCCGATGATGACGGCATTGATGATAGGACTGATCACTTCAAATGCCCCCGGCAGATCAAGGATTCTGCGGAGGCGTCTGATAGTCCACGGGCATGAGCGTAAACTGAACGACCTTCTTCTGAGTGTCGGGGTCAGTAAACTCTTCGCGCTTGTACCAGCCCATAGCCTCGAAGGTCACGAGTTCCTTCAGTGCACGGGAGGTCAGCTTTTCACCCTTGGAATTCTCAGGCTTGAAGTTGATGGTCACACCGTTGATGGCAGCGTTCGGGCCCTTCGAGAGGGCGTTCGCCAGGTTAGCCTGGCCCTGCTTGCCACAGTCCACGTTCGGGGTGAACGTACCCAGGCCGTCCCACTTCACGGGCTGGCCCTGTCGCCACAGCTCGACCATCACCTCCGTCAGCTTCTCGATCACACCCTTCACGATGTCGGCTGAGTAAACCGACTGCGACATGGCGACGCGCGAGATGAGACCCTTCAGGTTCAGCGTCTTCGGCCAAACGGGCACCCAGAAATATTTGCCGTAAGCAGTAGAATCGTCATTGACGTTCTGCTTCAGCGCAACCGGAAAATTAATCACATTCTGTGCCATAATTCTTAACCTTTCTTCTTGTTTGACATTCCGTTAGGTTTATCCCCTAGTTTCTGGCAGTACGAACGCTGGTTTCTCTTATTAAGAAAGGTGGTTACTATGAGTATCACCCCTCGAACCATGAGCTTGCAGCGTTTATTGCTGATTCAGACTAACGGGAATTCCCTAATTCCACTGCAAAATTACAACAAAAAATCCACATTTCCAAGAAAAAAACAAAACCAGAAGCTCACTTTACAGTTATTTTGCAGATGTAAAACAATATTCAATATTGAGTGTTATTTTAAAGCATGATTATTACAAATAACCTATACTTTGCAGTGTAAAATAAATTAGCACGATATATTTCTGTTTCTTTGTTTCATTGTTTCATTGTTTCAAAAGCTTTATTTAAAAGCGAAAATAATGGCCGTAAAGAGATTAAAATTATATATATATTAGAATATATATATAATTTTATATATATAAATATATTAATATATATTCTTCTCTTCCCCCTTCCCCCACAATAGAAACGCAAAACACCCCAAAGAAACAAAGAAACAAAGAAACAATGAAACAATCTTTGTGTGGAGTCGCGCTCGGCTTTGCCGCTTTCACAGAGCGAAGCGAATGAAAGAACCCTCACGAGGGTGAGAGCTCGCGAGGGCGGAACGAAGTGGAGCTGGAGGGAGTCGAACCCTCGTCCAAACAGGGAAACCATACGCTTTCTACACGCTTATTCCAGCCTTCGGTTTTCGTGCGCCAGCAAGACCTGGACCACCAACTGACGCCTTAGCTCCTAAAACTTCATCCCCGCATCGGAGCCTACAGAGACTATTTCCGATTTAACCTGCGCCGCTTGATCTTTGGATTCGGAACAACATCCGCTGAGCGACGTCTCGTTCCATCACCTGGTGACGGAATTGAGCCTCAATCTACTATGCTTCGATTAGGCAGCGAGAGCGTAATTTCTTTCGCCAATTAATTTTTCCCTGACTCAGATTAAGGAGGGAACCAAGAAGCCTCCGCGTGCTTACGTACCATCTCAACCCGCTGTCAAATCCAGTCAACCCCAGGTGTGAAATTGGTGTAGCGAAAAGCGTCCACTGACACATTTCGGGTGCAAAGATAATGAGAAATACGGAAAAATGCAAATATTTTTGATTTTTTTCGATAAAAAAGTAGTACCTTTGCAGCCGTTTTAAAATAAATGCGCCTCGCACACGTTATATATATAATCGCAAACCGTAATAATATGAGAATAAGAAACTGGATTTTCGCAGGCTTCACGGCGCTGTTTTTGGCATCGTGCCAAACGCCTAAGAACGTAGCCTACTTCCCGCAGTTGACTGAGGGTGAGACGTTGGCGCTGGCCGATACGAAAGGCATCGTGCTGAAGCCGACAGACAAACTGTCCATCATCGTCAACACAAAATCAGCAGAGTTGAACAACGTACTGAACATGCCTGTGACATCACAGATCATCGGCTACTCAGAGATACAGTCGATCAATCAGAGCCGTGGCACATCGGGCTATACCATCGACCCAGAGGGATATATTGATTTTCCGCTCGTTGGCAAGGTGAAGGCCGCAGGGATGACGCGTGCCGAGCTAACTGCCCACCTGAAGAAAACGCTGGAGGAGCAGAATGTGGCCAGAGACGCAGTGGTGACCATCGAATACATGAATCTCGGCTTCTCCGTGATGGGCGACGTGGTTTCACCTGGGTTCTACCAGTTCAACAGCGACAGGATGAACGTGCTTCAGGCACTGAGTGTGGCTGGTGACATGAACATCACGGGTAACCGCGAACAGGTTAAGGTCATCCGCACCAACGGCGACAAACAGGAAGTATATGTGCTGAACCTGCTCGATCTGCAGTCGATGGTGGCATCGCCTGCCTATTACCTCCAGCAGAACGACGTGGTCTACGTAGAGCCCAACAACTATAAGAAGCGCCAGTCTACGGCCAACGCCAGCGAAATCACCAGAGCCTCCTTCTGGCTGTCGGCCCTCTCCGTGCTGACAACAGTCGCCGTACTCGTCTTTAAATAACCATTATAATATGAATCATCAAATGACTATCGGAGAGTTTATCCGACTGTGTATTAAGAACAAACATTGGTTTGTCATCTCTGTTACCGCATGCATCATGCTGGCAGTCGCCTACTTGGTGATAACCCCGCCGAAATATACCCGTCAAGCCCAGATACTTGTCAGGGATGAGGGAAGTATGGGTGGTCTGATGGGACAGCTCGGCGGTCTCGCAGAGCTTGGCGGCATCATAGGCTTCGGCTCGTCGAACGTCTATAATGAGCTCTATGCCTTGCAGTCACCCTGGCTATTGCTGAATGTCGTGAACCAGATGCACCTCGACATGAACTACACCATCAAGGGCATCCGCAATAAGGATCTTTATGGTGAGCAGCTGCCTATCACAGTGACCTTCAAGCAAATTACAGAGGAAGACGATGTACGCATGAAGCTCGACCTCAACAAGAACGGCGACTTCAAGATCTACAAACTCAAGAAGAACGACGATAAGTACAAAGACGAACTGACGGGCCACGTAAACAGCACCGTCAAGAGTTCTATCGGCGACATTGAAGTCAAAGCCACCCCATACCTCTCGAAGATGAAGGATGACGAGGTGACCATCACCATCACTCGCACGGAGCCTATGGCAGTAGTAGACCGTCTGAAGAAGCGTACCCTCACGATGGCAGTCGGCAGTCGCGATGCCTCGATCATCGATATCAAGTGTAAGGATGTCTCGAAGCAGCGTGCCACAGACATTATCAACGCCATCATCACCGAATACCGCAAGGAGACCAACGACGACAAAGATGCCCAGACAGCAGTCTCGGAGCGTTATGTGCTGGAGCGCCTCGCCTCGCTGGAGACAGAACTGAAGACGTTGGACGGTCGTGTGGCCGACTATAAGAGTAAGACGCTGATGCCCGATCTCGAGGTGATGGCGAAAGTCTATGCCGAAAGCGCCAAGGACATCTCGACGGCTCACATGGAACTGAGTAACCAGCTCTACGTCGTACAAGCCATCCGCGACTACCTGCGCGACGAGTCGAAGAAGGACGAGCTCCTGCCTGCCCTGCTCATCACAGAGAAGAGCGGACTCCAGGAAGAAGTGGCCCGCTATAACGAACTGCTGCTACAGCGCAATCGCCTGATTGCCAGCTCCAGCAAGGAGAGTCCGCTGGTGAAGGAGTTCGACAACCAACTCTCGGCCATGCACGATGCCGTTCTCGCCTCTGCCAATAATGCCATCAAGCAGATCCAGATGCAGCTGAAGTCAGTGCTTGCCAAGGAGAACGAGGGCAAGCAGCTCATTGCCTCTGCCCCCAAGAAGGCCATTGGCGGACTGACTGACGAACGCGACTGGAAGGTGCTCAACGAGGTCTATGTCTTCCTGCTGCAGAAGCGTGAGGAAGCCCAGATGGCCAAGGCCATGAAGACCGATGTCCGTATGATCACTCCACCATTAGGTGTCAAGAAGCAGACCTCACCCGTCAAGTCGACAGTTCTACTCGGCGCTTTTCTGCTTGGTCTTTTTATTCCAGCCTGCACCATCTTTGCTCGTGAGCGCAACAAACGGTAAATGGTCTATCTTTTCTGTACACTTCTCATCATCTTGCTTCTGCTATCGTGGAAGTATATCCTCAGGCTCGAGCCTGCGGGGATATTTGCAGCATTATGGCTAACGATGGGATTTCTCACACTGCTGTTACAGAATTATATCAATTTAAACTTCGAAGGCTGCAGTTTCATCATTGCAGGTGTCATCTTTTTCACGGCAGGCACAATATTCAGCGACTACTTCTACACCCCGATCGCCAATGGTGTAGAAATAGGAATAAATCGACAAAGAGTAACCCCTATACTGCTGATACTCATTGTCGGAGCGATGGTCAACCCCATATACTCCCTCATTCTACACGGTTTTAGCCTGCAAGCTTTGTTAGACATGCGTGAAATACTGGAAATGAACAAGGAAATATCCATTGAGCGATACAACCAAGGCGAGGCACGTAACATGGTGAGCCAGTTCTTCCTGATATTCTCTTATGCCGCCCCCATCATTGGAGGCTTTTGTTTCAGAGTAGTGAATAAATGGAACAAAATCCTTTGTGTGATTACTCTTATTCCAGGAACATTCATTGCATTAACCCAATCATTGAAGATGGGAATGATTACATCATTCATGCTTTGGTTTGGCAGTTATATCACATGTTCCTATTGTTTCGGGCTGTCCATCCAATTCAAGTTGAAAGCTTTCTTACGGTTCGTATATATTGTTTTGCTGTTTTTCTTCGTCCTCTTCATCTCTATGGTTTTCCGTTATGGTGAAATCAACGATGGAACGATCTTCGAAACCAGCCAGAAATTTGTCTCATACTCCTTAGGTCACATGCACAATGTTGACAGATGGTACACTACATACATCCCGCAGGAACTTACCTTAGGCAGTAGAACCTTCTTCGGGATTTCCAATCTACTTGGCGTAGAAGAACGAGTGCAGGGCATTTACCCTGAATTTATGAATGTCGGAAAGAACGGGTTCTTTGGCATTTCAAACACCTTCACCATTTTCCGTCCTTTAGTAGAAGACTTCGGTGAGGTTGGTGCCATGATTTTTATGTTTGTCATGGGGCTTGTTGCCAATATGGCACTAAAAGCTATCACTGTTCATCGTTTTGTTTATTTCAACCAAACACTACTCATAGCTATCTATGCCTTCTTAATGTGGTCATTCTCAGCCTCCTTCTATGCCTACACGAGCTATCTGGCAACATTTTTCCTGATTTACTTCCTTTTTAGAATTCTTCAAACTAGGACTATCACATGCTGAACAGAATAAAGGAGAAGTTAAATTCGGGCATGGGAAAGGATGTCGTTTGGACGTTCTCACTGCAAATAGCCATCATGCTATGCTCATTCTGCATCAATAAGATATTGGCAAGCCGACTGAGTATTGACGACTTTGGACAGTACAATGTTATCAAGCGTTCTGTGCAGGTGCTATCATTAGTCATGCTGGCAGGAGTAGGCATTGCCATTCCCCGCTATATTCCACGCTATAGAAATAACAATCCGCCACAACGAATAGCGCCACTGCTCTCGGCTGCTCTTATATATATAATATGTGTATCAAGCCTGGTACTTCTTTTCTGTATCTCTTTTTCGTCACTCATACAGAATATAATCATTGGCGAAGCCAACAACCTTGGTCTTATGTTAGTGGCTTTGACATACGCCTTCATCTTAGCGCTGGCACAATACGCCTTTGCCTACTACCGTGGCACCAGTAAATTCAAGTGGTATAATGGTTCTCAACTGGCCATGCAACTGCTTATCACACTACCCCTATTACTACTACCCTGTCTCACTGTCAACAACGTATTTATATCGTGGTTGCTCATGACAGCGATACTTGTAGTCTACTTGCTAGGAAGAGAGACCCGACATTATGTCAGGCAAAACGGTTCTTTTCCTTTTAGCACACATGTGAAGAGTCACCTCATTACTATTACCAAATATTCATCTGGCCGTTTAGTGGCTGATTTTTTCCAGTTTTCCCTTTCCGCATTCCCATTAATCTATATCAGTAATGTACTGGGATTGCAACCTACCGCCTATTTCTCTGTAGGCATCACCCTCGTCACGATGGTGACACCATTATATTCATTCATAGGCATCATCCTGCTTCCTTATGTCTCAGAGGCCATGGCTCAACATAAACTTGCGTCTGCAAACCGCTATATATCACGACTCACAATGCTATACATCGGTTCATCACTTTTGCTGACAGTCTTCATGTACTTACTGATACGCTTCCTTATACTAATATTCTTTGCAGAAGAATATGTCGTGACATCCGATATTTCACGTATCATCGTATTCTCAATCATGCCTCAAGCCCTCTTTCTTCTATATCGCAATACCATCGATGCAGTCTCAAGCATCCCTTACAACGCTATCACACTCAGCATTTGTTTCGCTGCCATAGCACTTTGTTTTCACTTCTGTACCAGTCTGACGCAGTTTGCCTATGCTTACCTCGCAGTATCATGCCTTCAAGGCCTGCTGTCATTTATTACCTGGCAGATCGTTAAGAAGAAATAATAAATAATTGATGCGCAGGCTTTATTCAGATATCTTCGCACAGCTTTTCAATTGGTATCTGATAATAATCCAACAAAGCCTCTAGCTGGAGATCATTCTCACCGCCTAATCGATTTGATTCTGTTAAACGATCACTCGTCAGATATTGTCTTAGTGTATCCGTCTGGTAATATGATATGCGTGAATTCACAAGAAGACGCTTATACACTCCGCTTCTCAATCCCATGATATATAGCCAAATGTCATCTGCTTTTGGACATAGAGACAAAAAAACAGATTCTTTGAAAACCTCGTCATTAAAAACATGTGCTGGATACAATACGCCTCCAACACCAAGAGGTAAGAGCTTCTGTCCATTATACTTGAATCCTTCAGAAGCACTCTTTATCTCTGGCCATTCCTTATATGATGCCAACTGTCCATTACCAGTACAGATAGGCTGTTTGGCCCATGCGGTAATGATATCTTGAGGATATTTACGATGAGTCTCTACAAACTCTTTGATGAAATCCTTAGTATAATACAAGTCATCATCTACAGTTATTATATGTTTATCAGAGAATGCCGACAAAGAATAAATAATTTTCGTATATGACTTAATATCCTTACAATATCGGATTTCAAGTCCAAATTTACGCAAGAACTTGAGTTCCTCTGGAATATTTTGGTCATTGAACGACTCTTGATCCAGCCAAAGTACCACACACGAAGGCCTAACAGACTGAGTTAACAGAGAATAAGCCGTATAGGCGACACATTTCCTCACCCTGTTTCCGTAACTTGTCAAAGAAACAACTACAGAAGAGTCTTCAAAATCAGAGAGTTTGATAGATTTGAGAATGTGAATATCATAAAGAACTTTGATTTTTATGACATTCCCTACAAAAATATTCTTCAGTATACCGAGCTTGTTAATAAAATTCATCAAATTATCTCTCATTAATGCATTTACAACTGCAAAGGTACATTTTTTTTTCGTAACAACCAAATTTATCTTTAGACGAGAGATTATGATTAACAAAAAAAAGTTAAAGTCTTTGTTTTGTGCTCATTAATGTGTAATTTTGCACAAATTTTTCAAAAACCAATAATAATTAGTATATTATTGCGTTATATGAATACAATGGAAATGAATCAATTTGAACTGGCAAGCCATATAAAAATCGGAGTAATCGGCATGGGGTATGTCGGTCTTCCACTGGCACGATTGTTTTCTACTAAATTCAAGACGATTGGCTACGATTTAAACTCGAAAAGAGTAGGAGAATTGATGACAGGTACAGATTCGACATTGGAAGTGCCTGATACTCTCCTACAGGAAGCAATCAACAAACACGGTTTTCTCTGTACGACCAATATAGAACTCATTAAAGATTGCAATGTGTACATTGTCGCTGTTCCGACTCCCGTTGACAAGGATAACCGTCCAGATCTTACTCCATTAAAAAGTGCTAGTGAGACTATCGGGAAAATCATCAAAAAAGGCGATGTGGTAGTCTATGAATCAACAGTATATCCCGGTATGACAGAAGAAGTCTGCATCCCCGTCATAGAGAGGGTTTCTGGTCTGATTTTTAATACAGATTTTTTTGCTGGTTACTCCCCAGAGCGAATTAACCCTGGAGACAAGGAACACACTGTTGAGAAAATAAAAAAAGTCACATCCGGCTCAACTCCTGAAACAGCAGATTTTGTTGATGCGCTTTATAACTCAGTACTTGTTAATGGAACTCACAAGGCACCAAGTATAAAAGTGGCAGAAGCCTCCAAAATCATTGAAAATGCACAACGCGACGTGAACATAGCTTTTATGAACGAACTATCCAAGATCTTCAATGCCATGAACATAGACACGCGAGATGTCTTGGACGCAGCTGCTTCGAAATGGAATTTCATTAAACTTACACCAGGACTGGTCGGAGGCCATTGCATCAGTGTTGATCCGTATTATCTTATACAAAAAGCTCAAGTTTATGGAGTAATGCCAAGGATTATGATGTCTTCCAGACGTCTAAACGAAAGTATGGGGGAATACGTAGCTTTTCAAACCATTAAGTTGATGAATAAGAAGGGGATTGTTGTGAAGAATGCCAAAATACTGATACTCGGTATTACTTTCAAGGAAAACTGTCCAGACATTCGCAACACCAAAATTGTAGACATTTTCAATTCACTTAAAGAATACACTGATAACATTATTGTATGCGACCCCAGGGCTGATGCGGAGAAAGTTTCTAAGGAATATGGTATTAACATAGTTTCGGATATAGAGAAAGTCATTTGCTACAAATACGATGCAATCATTCTTGCTGTGGCTCATAATGAGTTTAAGAATTTAGCTATTCGTTCCTATTTGAAAAATGATAATTGCGTCATCTATGATGTTAAGGGCATTCTTAAACGTGAAGACGCAGACGGAAGATTGTAAGCGAGATAATTATGGTATCATTAGTTTGTCCCATCTATAACGAGGAGAAGTACATAGGCAGGTTTATCGATTCTATCTTGAAACAAGACTTTCCTCAAAACCAGATGGAGGTCTTGTTTGTCGACGGCATAAGCAACGATAACACGCGCAATATCATTAAGGAAGCCATCACAGACCATTCTTTTATCAGGCTGATAGATAATCCAAACCGGACCTCACCCTATGCCTTGAATCTCGGCATTCAAGCTGCACACGGCGATTATATTATCCGCATGGATGCCCATGCAGAATATCCAACAGACTATATTAGTTCTTTGCTCCGATATAAAGAAGAGCTGTCCAACGCTGAAAACGTAGGCGGTATCTGCATCACTCTTCCGACAAACAACTCAACCAAGGCGTATGCCATTAGCAAAGTCCTCAGTAGCCCTTTTGGAATGGGCAACTCCTATTTTCGAACTGGTACTGACAGCATACGAAAAGTAGACACAGTTCCTTTTGGATGTTTTAGTAAAGAGCTTTTCAGTCGCATTGGATATTTTGACACGAGTCTTATTCGCAATCAAGACGATGAATTTAACGGGCGTATCATCAATAATGGTGGCACAATTTACCTGATACCAACCATCAGAATCAAGTATTATGCGCGTGATACAATCGCCAAAACGCGAAAGATGTTCTACCAGTACGGTCTTTACAAGCCTTTAGTAAACAAGAAACTCGGGGCTCCAGCCACAGTCAGGCAATTCTTTCCATTACTGTTTCTGATCGGGTTGATAACAGGTGGTGTTCTGAGCTATTTCTCAGAGTTTATAAGGGTTATATATTTTACCGTACTATTCCTATACATATTCACAGGTGCCGTGTTAGGCTGTATGAGTGCATTACGGTGTAACAGGCCTCTGCTTATTCTTTATATGCCATGGGTTTTCCTGAATGTCCACCTAAGTTACGGTTGGGGTTACTTAATGGGAATCCTAAAACTGTTAGGCAACAAATCATTTAACGTGAATTCAAACAGATAGCCTTCATTCGCAATAGAGTGCGATTTTCAGAGATAATCAGGCACTATATGCTTAAATATCTCCAAAAATCGCAATGCATTGACATTTTTCAAGTAGAAACCATCATTACTTTTCTGCGGTTTCCTTCATGAGGCGGACGTACGGCGAAGTGCACCCAGTAGCGACCCTTGCGGTTGCGCTCTATCAGCAGCTCGTCAAAGTCCTGCTTCCAATCATCAGCCGTATCGAGCAATATAGCGGCATAACGGATAGCCTGCTCCACGCCCACACATCTGATATCCACAGCACAGCCCGTCAAGTGATTGCTCGAATGAGCCCCACCCACACACCTATTCACCTCCGGCGACCTATACCCGCTGCTAATAATGATCGGCTCTTCGTTTCCCCCTCCTACAGGAGGGGCTAGGGGAGGTCTCTCATTCTGCTGATTAGTGACCTCCTCCATCTCCCCCTGTAGGGGGAGGGAATTATACCGCTCATTATATCGCTTCCTCAGCTCCTCCAGCCACGGGCAGAGCCTTTTCAGGTTCTCAATCTCCTCTTGCCCCGGGATATTCCCGTCAAGACTGTTCACACTCGTCTTGCACAATTCTCCTAATGTAAAGTGAGGCGATAAGCGAGAGCCATTAAGCTCGCTTAAATGGCCGAGCGAAGCCTCACTCGGCGAAGCCAAATGCTCGGAGAGTTTTGTTTGCTTGTTGAATACTCTATTTTCCATATTTAAATTTTTAATTTTCCAAATGTTGCACTGTTGCGTGTTGCGCCCCTAAAACATCATCATGCCCGTCTTACGGTATCTGACCTTGTTGGCGCCATTTTCCGTGAACTCGCCGATCTTCTCAACCAGATTGTCCTTCTGCAATCGACTGATCTTCATACGGGCGGAACCAGCATTATTCAGTTGAAAGACGTGCATCGCATCCTCTACGGTGAATTCCTCTGGCAGCCGCGAGAAAGCTTCTTGGGTCTTCTGGCGACGCTGCACATTGACGGATGCTTCACGATGCTTGTTGTCGAAATAGTTCTCGGCCATGGCCCCGAAGAAGTGACGCTGACAGGCATACTGGATGTTCACGATCAGCTCCACCAGTCGCCAGTCCGTCTCATCCGTCTCAAACTCGCCACACCAGAAGTCACCGTCTTGTTTCAGTTCACCCCAGTGGCGCATCACGATAAACGGTGCTGCGAAGTTCAGCCCGTGGTAGGCGCAGCGCTTCAGCAGCATCTCGTCGGCCTTCGAGTCGTTCTCCTTGGCGTCCTCCATGCGTCGCGCCGTCCAGTCGTAGAGCTCGTCCACCAGCTTCTGAACGCTGAGTTCGCCCTTCATCTTGTCGAGCTTGAACGCCCAGGCCTTCAATCGGCCATCGCTCTCGAAGTCCACATGACTCTCCCTCTTCATCATCTCGAAGTTCGTGGCGGGCAGCGGGATGCAGGTCAGACGTGTGGCCAGACCCGTACCGAAGTTCTGCTCGTTCACCTTCTTCTTCAGGGCGTTGGGGGTGCCTGTGTAGATGAAGTTCCAGGTGACGTAGAAGTCCTGGAAGATGGAGTCGACGTTCGAGTAAGCCTGACCGTCTTCTTCATTATGGAATGCCTTGAGCTCCAGACTCTGCTTGTCGATCCACGAACCACCCTTCTGCACGGTCACCGTGTTGTCGAGCTCTGTGTCGAAAGTCAGCATGTGGAGCTGCATCTCTTCGCCATCTACGATCTCCACAGCGTTTACCATGTCCTGAATGAACTGGGCATTAGAGGTACGGGCAGGATGGATTCTGACCACCACCTTCGGCTTCTTGGGCTTCTCCTTGTTGGCGCCCTTGGTCTTCACCTCCTCGCGATAGGCGTTGATGGCTTCCTTACCTCTCCTGTCAGCCGCCACGATGGGCGCCGCCAACAACTTGAACAATCGCGTCGCAAAAGACTTTCCTGAAGCCGGATCGCCAATAATCAGCGTCGAGTTGTTGAGTCTACGCAGCTCCTCAGGCCTGTGATAAAACCTATAGGTGCATCTGGTCATGAGCGTCATCATCAGTCCGCCGCCCACGAACAGCGCTGCTGGATACTGGTTCTTTTTCAGTCCCTTGCAGACATCCCTCAAAATCGGAAAATCAGGGA
Organism: Prevotella sp.; assembly: GCA_016286585.1. GTDB lineage: Bacteria > Bacteroidota > Bacteroidia > Bacteroidales > Bacteroidaceae > Prevotella. The sequence goes on from JAEETC010000006.1 coordinate 21,016, forward strand.
ATAGACTCTCTATCTCCGCACCCCAACCGTTTAGCAGGTAATTGATGGCATTGTCCTTCCTCTCAGAGATGACCTCTCCCTGCCCCTCTCCTGTAGGCGAGGGAATGGTCCCCCTCCTACAGGAGGGGCTAGGGGAGGTCACCTCTCGATAATCTCGCCCCGTGGCTACGAGGACCGCCTCTTGCATGGCCTTACTGGGCATCGGGCTTGCAGACTTTTTCTCTTTCTCCGCGATGCACGAGGCTGCTGATTCCACCGTCTGGGCAACGTTCTCATTGCGCTCTGCGATGATCTCCTGCACCCAGGGCTGAGCCTCCACGATACGCTGCACACTCTGTTTGTCGCCGTCGAGCATAAGCAGCAGGTCTGTGGCGAGTTTAAGACTCTCTGTGTGACGATTGGAATCATCCTTGCATGGCAGCTTATCGCCATACCGCTGATCAATAATAGCTTGTATATCATACCCACGCCATTTATCGTTTATATTCTCCACTCTTTTACCATCTCCCTGGCCGACATTTTCAGCCCCTTGTACAGCGCATTCATGGGTATCACCACCAGCCACAGCAGGAGCATCATCAAAATGTAGAGTGGGCTGAGTGTGACCGCCTCGATACTGCTCATTATACTTCTCAGCAAAATTCCTGTTCTCATAAGTAAATAGTTCCTTGTTAATATACAAAATGTCCGATTCCTTGCAGATGAAGCTCATGCGGCTTGCATCCTTGCAACTTTCGTCAACCTCCACGCCCAGGACCTTCGCCATGGCGTGCTGGTTGTCGATGAGATTACCCCATTCCTGACGGGCCTTGAACACAATCTTCAGCCCATGTCCTGAGGGTGTGATATAGACGAGCAGAATCTGTGAGCGCAGCCCATTATCAATTATCAATTTTCCATTTTCAATTTGAGCCCACGTCTCACGTGGCTCTTCCACGTGGTCCACGTCCATCACTACGAGGCCCGTCAGCTGTGTGGCCGCCTGTTTGCGCCAGCGCCCCACCTTGCCTTTTTGGGATTTCGTCTCGTCGAACGTCGCCTGGAAGATAAAGGCTGGCAGTTTGCGTTTCAGCGATGCCTCGCCCGTTTCACGGTACTTGTCGATGTTCTCATTCCACTTCGTGGCCCTGACGAGCGCATAGAACTGCGCTTCGTCAACGGGCAACGTAGGGTTACTAAAGTTCTTCTGATAACAAAACATAAATTGCTTTTAGGTATTCTTTTTTTTGCTTCAAATCGTTATTCTGTCTACAGGATCTCGTGCAGTTTCTCCATGAACAGTGCGCTCATGGCCTTATTCAGGTCGCGCTCCATGGCATTGTGGATCTCCGCCACGCCCAGTTCCTTCTTCACCGAACTGTAGAACTTGATGCGCTGCTGGCTCTCCTTCAGCCATCCGCTCTCCAGCTGGCAGATCGTCTTGGCTGGCTTCCTGCCTCGATATTGGCGATTGTACGCCTTGAAGATTAATTTACCTGTCCACTGGTCTCTGTGCAGTGAACCTTCCACATAACGGCCTTCAGCAAGGCCAACCAGAATCTCTTCCGGAATCTCAATGTACTTTTTTACTTGCATATTTTTGTCGAATTTGTGAGCATTGGAAAGCGATGTGTTTTTCAGTTGAGCTCAATTTCTATCCGGATACTTTCCCACTCGCTCATTCCTCCGACTCGGGTTTAGTACTTTTTTTCTATTCTCTCAACAAAAATCTTCACTAATCTAACTTAAATCATTCCATCGTCGCCAGCGACGATATATTTTTGTAGATTTGTGTAGATTTGTGTTCAATAAAATCAATCTTCAGTAATCTCTAGTTTCTCAGGATATCAAGGATCAACTGTCTACCCTCTTCCGTCCAGACGAGCCGCGACTCCATCTTGCGGCGGCCGTTGCGACCGTGGTAGAAGAAGCAGCGGTTCTCCGTCAGTCCCTGATGCTGGTACTTCGGGGTGAGCATCCACTGACCGCGCGCCCAGCGGATGATGCCCTGGTCGGCCAGGAACGAGTTCAGGTCGCGCCCCTCCAGTCCGAACGGCCGTCCGATCTCCGTGGGCGTATAGCAGTGATCGCTGTAGCGGTTCAGCTCGTCGAGCTCCTCGCCCAGTATCTCGTCGGCCTCGTTGAGCACCGCCTCCTCGCTGCCCAGCAGAGCACATGGGCGCTGTCCCCTGTGTGCGACCTCCAGCTCCTCCCACCTTAATACCAACCGTGCTCGTGCCTCGTCGTTGAACTTCGTGGCGATGTAGAGCGTTTCGGTCTTCGTCAGTAAGTAGCAAGGCCTTTCCTGACCATTCAGGTCTTTGTAGGACCCGAGTCGAAAATTCGACCCGGCTATCTTCTCCCATGCAGAATCCATCTTCCGGATAGCCTCCATCACGTGTTTGTGTTGCTTTCCCGTCAGCTGCGCAATCTCCAGCGAGGTCATGCGCTGCTCGTCGTGTTTGTTACTCTTGTTGATGTTGTTGATCATACTAATCTGAATAGCTGTCTGTTGCATAATCTTTTCTTTTTAAAATAGTTAATGAATGTGCACGTACGCGTCGTGCGCACATGCGTGAGTTAATCGCGTGTGTTCCGTAGTACCGTCTTTAAGGTCTATATACGGTTTTGGTGCGCTCGGCTCCCTCAGCCTGCGCTTGGTGTGTCAGTAAGTTAAAGAGCACCGTCAAACCCCGTTTCCGTTCGTTGACAGTGCAAAATTAGACACAAAAAAGAGGTGCATGAAACAACGACATGCACCTCTGTAGGTATTTCTGTAGGTTCTGTTGGTTTTCCTGTAGGTATTACGTTTTCAGCCGCTCCTCCACGGCATTTCTATAGGCTTCGACCAGTCGCAGCACGCGATCCTTCACACCGTTCTGTTCCCACTTGCTGACATGCAGGCGCATGTAGGGGTTATTCCTGAGCGTATTCGACAGCAGACCCTCCTGACAATGGAAGTCGCGCTCAAACTGACTCATGTTGTTGGCATAGTCATAGCAGTCACGACAGACGCAGAAGATGACGGCCATCGAGCTGTCGCGCCAGAAATACTCGCGCACCAGCGCCACACACTCCACCAACATCTGGACGTCGGGGTGCACCTCGCCTAAGGGCGCTGGCGGTGCAGGTGCCTGCTGGGTCACCGTCGACCCTGGCATCGCAAACACGCAGCCCGTGATGTTGCCGTTAAACACCTGACAGTTCGAGCCTGCCTCATAGTGGTTCACAATATTTTTCTTGCTATCTTCTTCCATCTTTTCTTCTTGTCTTTTTTATCCTTCTTATCCTTTTTCGTATTCTGTTTTCCGGTAAACTTACCAGTCACCTTGTCGTTAAACACCTGCGCGCTACTGCCCCGCTCGAAATGATTGTGGATTTCCGTCGGCTTTGCACTGACCTCTGTTTCCAGTTGCTGTTTCTCCGTCTCCAGTTGCAGATTCTGTGCTTCCAGCAGTTGCCGCCGAAGTTCGTCATTCTCCATCTGCTTCTGTTCCAGCTGCTCCTCCAGATCGTCGATCTCTCTCTGTTGCCTCTCCACAGTCTCTTTGAGATTGTGATTCTCAGAGACTTGTTCGTCCATGGCGTCCAACACCCGCATGTAACTGTTGATCTGTCGACTCTTCTCTTCCAAACAGTCGATCTCCTCTCTGAGTCCACTTCTGGCACTGTCTTGCCAATCTTTTAGTTCTGCGTAATTAATCATTGTTTTCTTTCTTAATTAGTTAAACTCTCCGAGTAGTCACTCATCATGCAGACGAGCACCACTGTTACTACAAACATAAAAAATAATCCAGCCATAATTCATAAAAATATTGGTTTATGGCCGCAAAATAAAAACAGGGGTGTACCTTAACTGTGTACACCTCTGAAAATTTAACCTTAATTAATAATTTTCACGGATTTCGCCTCAGGGCGCTTTCCATGATCTGGCGAATCTTCTCCTTCAGGCTCTCAGGCTGCAACACGTCGAGACCGTCGATCTTCGACAGCAGCTCACTGACGAAATCGATCGTGGGGCGTATGTCGATCGAGAAGTCCGTATGACCTTCTTCGCTCTCCATCTCGCGCTGCGAGGCGTGAAGGGGCAGCGTGCGCAACAGGTTTGCCATCTTGCCATAGGCCCTCACCACCACGTGCTCCATCGGCGTGCCGTCTGTCATCACGCCAAAGTATTCCGAAAAGTACGCCTCTGGCGAGAAGTCGGCAGAGCGCTCGAAGTGCTCCTCCGTCAGTGTCGCCGAGAGCATACGGTCGAGCGAGTAGATCGACATGCGCTCGCCATTGTCGGCCAGCATGTACCACCGCTGGTGGAAGAGCTTCACGGCGTAGGGGTCTACGGGCTTCGTATAGGCTTCAGAACCGAACTTCCGATAGCCCATCTGGATGGTGCGCGTCTGTCGGATGGCCTGCAGGATCACAGGCAGGAACTCGTATCCGGCTGGCACATTCTCCAGTATGATACTGTCTTTGATGGTCGAGCTGTCACCGAGTGTCAGGCCCGTGGTGAGGGTCGAGAGGAGCCACTGCTTCGTGCGGTCGCCCTCGATCTCAGAGGGGTTGCTGATATAATAATGATAGGTCTTGTCGCACTCGATCACGAGTCCGAACATGTCGAGGATCGCATCGCGGTATTTGTTGAAGCTGCTTCGTGGCAGGGGATTGCCGTCGGCCACCTCGTCTGTCACCCACAAGTCGTTCAGTTCGCCGAGCGTCAGCTTCCCTCGCTGTCTCAGCGTGTTCACGATCCACACGTAGTGCTTGAATTGTTGTCCGTTTGTCATAATAATCTGCAAAGGTAGGCAAAACGAGCGAAATATGCAAACTTTCTCAAAAATATTTGGCAGGCTAAAATATTAGGGGTGCAACGCGCAACAGTGCAACATTTGCGAAATTGGAAAATCAAAGGGGATGAGGTTGATGGATTGGTGGGCTGATGGAGGAAGGATGGATGGCGAAAGGGTTATTTATTATTTATATATATATTATTATATATATATAATAATATATATATAAATAATTAGAATGATGCGTAGGTAAATATTGAAAAATACGAAATGTTGCACTGTTGCGCGTTGCGCACAGGTAGCAAGGATTGATCAATCTATTTTACATTTCTAAAATTAAGAAAGGGACGGAAATGAAGTCCTCTGGAGACTGGAAGTTTCAAGGCATGAAAGTCGGTGTTTGGGCTAATGAAAGTCGGAGTTTCATGCCATGAAAGTCAGAAGCCCGAAAAGCGCATAAAACAGCCCTAAAAAGCACACAAATAGAGCTACCAAATTATTTTACGTTATTTAACGAAAATAATTGGGAAAAAGTTTGGTGGTTTCAGAAAAAAGTCGTACCTTTGCAATTGCAAACAAGAAGTTGCAATTGCGAGTGAAGGCTGCGGCTCAGCATTGGCCAAGCGAGCTTGCCACACTGCATTCGCCTTGCACTTCCCTTGTATCGTCAATCCGGAAAGACACTGCGGGAGGCGGCGACCCGATGTAGCTCGCTGCAAAAGAACCTAATACCAAGAAAAACAGAAAGGAAAATTAATTATGGCAAGAAGTGAAATTCCCATGGTGATTAACCTGCGTCAGAACAAGAACGACGACAGCACCGCTTACGGAAAGTATTTCGCAGAGTGTGACGCAAAGGAACCTCTTAACCTCAAGGGCTTCGCAGCCCACATGACCAGTCACGGCAAGATCGCCGACTACCAGATGTGCGTGCTGGTGCTGGGGCAGGTGGTGGACTGTCTGAAGGAGCTGCTCACGCAGGGCCAGCCCGTGAAGCTCGACGGATTCGGCACGTTCAGTCCGAGCGTTGACGGACAGAAGCTGGGCAAGGCGAACCTCGCTGCTGCTGTGGCAGGTGGTCCCGAGGCGATGATCAACGGCATCCACATCAACTTCGTCCCCGAGAACACGAAGGGCGAGAAGCTGACGAGCCGCGCGCTCAAGGAGGATTGTATCTTCACCTTCGGTTACCTCGTGGAGAGCGAACTGCGCACCGTCTCCGGTAAGCAGAAGCGCTTCCAGAAGAAGACTCCCCTCTCCTACGTGCTGGCTCCCGCCGCAGATCAGCAGGGCAACGGTTGATTTTAACGACTACGAATTAAACGAATTAAACGAATTTATCTGTGCGCAGCAATAATTAGTGAAATTCGTGAAATTCGTAGTTTAAAAAGAAAAGAAATTGAAGTCTATGAAGAAGCAAAGAATTGTGGAGCTGGCGGTGAAGGTGATAGTAGCCGCGCTCACAGCATTCCTCACGGCGATTAGTACCACGAGTTGTATGGGCGCAGGACCGTTTTAAGAATGAAAAATTGAAAGAATGAAAAGGTGAAAAGAGAGGGCTGGCAGCGGGGCTGTCGGCCTTTTCTTTTTTGACTTATCCTTCAAAATTTGTGGAAAAGAGCAAATAAATATAAATATCGGCGATTTATTATAAATAAATTCGTACCTTTGCACACTAATTTTGGAAAAAATACGTTTAAAGCATACATGAACGTTCGAACAGTATCAGTTATCTGCCCACCTTTCAATGAAATAACATTCGTTGAAAGATCATTTAACGTGAATTCAAACAGATAGCCTATGAGGATTTCTTTCTCTCCCCCAGATATCACGGAACAAGAAGCACAGGAGGTCAGTCGCGCACTGCTCTCCGGATGGATCACGACTGGCCCGAGAACCAAGGAGTTTGAGCGCCAGATCGCCGACTACTGCCAGGCGAAGAAGGTGGTGTGCCAGAACTCGGCCACGGCCTGTCTGGAGTCTATCCTCCGCATCCTGGGCGTAGGTCCTGGCGACGAGGTGATCACCTCGGCCTATACCTACACGGCCTCAGCCAGTCCGGTGTGTCATGTGGGTGCCCGTCTGGTGCTCGTCGACACGCAGCCCGACTCCTACGAGATGGACTACGAGAAGATGGCCGCGGCCATCAACGAGCGGACGAAGGTGGTGATACCCGTAGACCTTGGCGGTGTGCCCTGCGACTATGCGAAGGTGGCAGCCGCCGTGGAGAGCCGACGGAGCGTGTTCCGCCCATCGAATGCCATCCAGGAGGCCATCGGCCACGTGGTGGTGGTCGACGATGCCGCCCATGCCTTCGGTGCGAAATGGCACGGACAGATGATCGGCACGGTGAGCGACTTCACCTCGTTCTCTTTCCACGCCGTGAAGAATTTCACCACGGCCGAGGGAGGTGCCCTCATGTGGCGACCCATCCGCGGCATCGACGACGACGAGCTCTACAGACAGTTCCAGCTGAACTCGCTGCACGGACAGAGTAAGGACGCGCTGGCGAAGACACAGCTGAGCGCCTGGGAGTATGACGTGCTGACACCTGCCTACAAGAGTAACATGACCGATATCACGGCAGCCATCGGACTGGTGCAGCTGAAGCGCTACCCACAGATGCTCGCCAGAAGACGGGAGCTCATCGCCCGCTACGACGAGGCGCTGAAGGGTCTGAACGTGCAGGTGCGCGACCATTATACCAGTGAGTACACCTCGTCGGGACATCTCTACCAGGTGCGCCTGTTGGGTAAGGAGGCAGAGGAGCGCAACAAGGTGATCAACGAGATGGCGCGTCGCGAGATCGCCTGCAACGTGCACTTCAAGCCCCTGCCGATGATGACGGCCTACAAGAACCTAGGCTTCGACATTCAGGATTTTCCCAATGCCTATAACCAGTTCAAGAACGAGATCACGCTGCCCTTGCATACCCGTCTGACGGATGAGGAAGTGGAGTATATTCTCAAGAACTTCAAAGAGATCATTGAACATTGACCATTGAACATTGAACATTGATTAGATTCTTCGACATACTCTTTTCTGCAGCAGGACTGATTATACTGTCACCCCTGTTCCTGATCCTGTGGCTGCTGATCAAGCTGGGCAGCAAGGGCCCCGGATTCTTCATCCAGGAACGCATCGGCAAGGACGGCAAGCCCTTCGGACTCTATAAGTTCCGCTCCATGAGGATCGACTCTGAGGGCGAGAGCCTCATCACCATCGGCACCCACGACCACCGTATCACCCGCGTGGGACACTTCATCCGCAAATACAAGTTCGACGAACTGCCCCAGCTGTGGAATGTGCTGAAAGGCGACATGAGTCTGGTGGGCCCCAGGCCTGAGGTCAGGAAATACGTGGACCTCTATACCGACGAGCAGCGGAAGGTGCTCGACGTGAAGCCTGGCATCACCGACTATGCGTCGATAGAGTATGTGAACGAGAACGAGCTCTTGGGCAATGCCGAAGACCCTGACCGTGTGTATATCGAGCAGGTGATGCCCAACAAGCTGAAGCTGAACATGAAATACATCCAGAACAAGAATCTGAAGGAGTATTTCAAGATCATCCTGCTCACCCTGAAGAGCATCGCCAGCATCGGCAGCTTCAACAAACTCATCAACTGGTACTTCAACAAGAAGTCGCTGCCCTTCTGGGGCATCTTCCTCATGGACTGCGCCATCGTCTACTTCTCGTACCTGTTCGTCTACCAGCAGTTCAACAGCGGCAAGGACACGCTCTACATCATCAAGCGCCTGTCGCTCTGCATACTCGTCTACCTGGTGTTCTACATCATCGGCTTCCGCATTTTCCGCACCTATTCCGGCATCCTGCGCTACTCGTCGTTCGTTGACCTGAAGAAGGTGGGCTATGCCACACTGATGGGACTCATCCTGTCTATGGGTGTCAGATTCCTGTTCTGCCATCACGAGACCTTTGCCTACCTGACGTTTGTGCACATCCTGCTGTCGACCATCCTCGCCACCTTCCTGCTCTGGCTGGTGCGCATCGGTGTGAAGACGGTCTACGACGTCACCATTAAGAGCATCCATTCGAAATACGCCTATATCTACGGTGTGAAGAACGGTGGCATCGCCATTGCCAAGCATATCAGGAACGAGAATCCTGCGAGGTTCGACCTGAAGGGCTTCATCTCCGACGACAGGAAGGTGGAAGACAAAATCCTCATGGGCGTCAGAGTGCACAAGCTCGACGAGACGCTGTTGGACACCATGACGGAGGAGGGCATCGAGGCACTCATCGTGTCGCCCTACCGCAAAGAGGTGTTCCTGAAGAACGAGGCCTTCGTCGACGAGCTGATCAAGGCAGGCATCCACATCTACTTCACCCAGGAAGCCCAAGAGTGGGACAAGGTGATTGGCGGAGCCTCGCCACAACTGAAGGAAATCAGCATCGAAGACCTGTTGCCACGCGAGGAGATCGTCGTCGACATGAAGTCGGTAGGCGAACAGCTGACGGGGAAGTGCATCATGATCACAGGGTCGGCAGGCAGCATCGGACAGGAGATCGTGCAGCAGGTGTGCAAATACAAGCCTGCACGCCTGATACTCGTTGACCAGGCTGAGACACCCCAGCACGACGTCAGGCTGAACATGGAAGAGATGCATCCCGACATTGCGTCAGAGACCATCGTGGCCAGCATCTGCCACCAGAAGCACATGGAGTCGCTCTTCCGCGAATATCGGCCCGACTATGTGTTCCATGCCGCTGCCTATAAGCATGTGCCGATGCTGGAGGACAATCCTGAGGAGAGTGTCTATAATAATATATATGGTACACGCGTGATAGCCGACCTGGCCGTGAAGTATGGCGTGAAGAAGTTTGTGATGATCTCCACCGACAAGGCCGTGAACCCCTCGAACGTGATGGGCTGCTCGAAACGCATCTGCGAGATCTATGTGCAGAGTCTCGACAAGGCCATCAAGAGCGGAGAGGTCAAGGGCGTCACGCAGTTCGTCACCACCCGCTTCGGCAACGTGCTCGGCTCCAACGGCTCTGTCATCCCGCTCTTCAAGGAGCAGATCAAGAACGGCGGACCCGTCACGGTGACACATCCTGAGATTATCCGTTACTTCATGCTCATCCCCGAGGCCTGTAAGCTGGTGCTGGAGGCAGGCACGAAGGGCAACGGCGGCGAGATATTCGTGTTCGAGATGGGCAAGCCCGTGAAGATTGCCGACCTGGCTCAGCGCATGATACAACTCTGCGGAGCCAAGGACGTGAAGATCGAGTACACAGGACTGCGGATGGGTGAGAAGCTCTACGAGGAGGTGCTGGACAAGGAAGAGACCACCAAGCCCTCGTTCCACGAGAAGATCCGTATCGCCAGCGTCAGGGAATACGACTACCAGACCGTCTGTCAGGCGATCGACGAGTTATACACCATCTGCGAGCACTACGACAGGATGGCCACAGTCAAAAAGATGAAGCAGATCGTGCCAGAGTTCAAGAGCAACAACTCCATCTACGAGGCACTCGACGAAGCCGTGCAGTAATCTAATATCTTCGGAAGTGCAGGCGCAGGACGTCGTTGGTCAGCACCATATTATGATCATTCAACTCTTCGATGGCGAAGGCTTCTTCTAAGTCGAAGATGCCGTAGGGCTTGAGAACCTCCACATCATTAATGGGCTCATCTGGCTTATACAGATGGTGAAGGATGGGTGACGACAAGGTCAGGAGATCATCCTCGCGATTAAACCTGAACATAAAGCCCTCACCCAGATACGTCCCCGTTTCAGAGAAGCGAATCTGTAGCAGTTTGCCTTGGATGCCCCAGTACACCAGCGCCTCGCGCGTATCAGCGACGCCACCAGTAGACAACGTATCCACCTGACTCATCTGCCAGTAGCCATCCAGTTCATCGTTTCCTGATGTCTCCAGTTCACAGGAAACAAACAACACGCCCAGTGTCAGTATATAGAATATTTTTCTCATTTCTTGTTCTTTTTTAGTATGCCGTTCTTGGCGATGGTTAATTGCACGCCATAGTTATCACCCATGAGCTCTCCGATGTCGATGCCTAAGGCACCTCTCAAACTCCACCCCTTCAGTCTGGAAGTGTTGGCGAAAGAATAGGTGGCTTCAGCCAGCATCGAGACGGTCTGACGCGGGTCAGGGTAAGGTGTATCGTAAGTGCCATACCCCTTCAGATAGGTGCCCAGAAAACGATAATGGAAGCGAGGGAAGGGATCGCCGCTGAATCCGAGATGGAAAGCCTTACTGCGATTGTTCTTCACTGCTATCGACTGGTCATTATTATAAATAGGTGACAGGAAGAGCGGATTGCCCATCACCTGCCCCCAGTGCTGCCAGCCTGTATAGAGGCTGTGGTTATAAAAATTGTCCTGTCCGCCCAGATGGTCTGAGAGCACCTCGTCGTGGTCGTGGTAGATAGGTCCGCTCTGGTATTTGGAATACAGATACTCCAGCACGATCTTATCCAGCCAGGGGGCATCCACAAAACGGATTTCAACACCCAACTGGATATCCTTCAAGGCGTAAAGGAAATAACGACGGTCTTTCTTGACATTCCACTCCGAGCCTTGGCCATAGCCGTCATAGTCCATGAAGAGCATGGCCGAATGGTCTTCAAAGAAATGGTCGGCATAGACGCTGAAACCCCATTCGTCGCAATCGAAATTAAAGCGGGCCAGCCAACTGCCCAGAGTATTTCCTGCGCCACCCGTATAATCATCATCAACGGCATCTTTTCCACCTGGGATCAGTGCCCTGAGCATGCCTTTGAGACCTCCATCCTGATGAACGACATCGTCAGGAGAGCCATCTGAATAGAAACGATAGACGGTGCCTCCAAACTGAGTGGCGAGCTCGCCTCCCAACTCCACAGAGAACAAGACCTCTTCAGGATTACCAATCTTCAGATAGCCCGCCTTGGAGTGATAGAGCGCGCCTTCAGAATATTTGTGATGCTGGTTGGTGAAGTCCTTCTGCCAGCGGTCGTCGGTGGTCTTGCCGTAGGCGATGTGGCCTTTCAGCGACAGCCAGTTCTTCGTATAGGGGATGGTCCAGTAGTCAGGTAGTGAGAGACGCACCTGGGGGATGGGGCGCGCATTGATGCCAAACGTTTGGGCTCCAGAGCTCAGTTCCTGGTTCTTCAGCTCCATGGGCTGTTCCTTGGCACCAACGGTCAGCAAGCCCTTCAGCCAACGGGCCTCGACATAAGCCTGCTGCACCACCAGCGTGCTGGTGAAACCCTTGGCCACGGCCACGTCGACACCATAGCCGATGCCCCACTTGCGGCCATCGTCGAGCGACAACGGGCGCTCGATGGCGCCACGCAGGTAGCCATTCGTGTTCTCCAACGAACTCAGACCATATCTATTGGCATTCAGCCACAGGGGGTTGTGGTCGCCGCCAGAGATGGTCGCCTGCAACTCCGCACGATAGCTCAGACTGTCGAATAACGAGCGTTCCTGACCCTGGGCAGGCAACAGGTATGCCGCTAAAAACAAGATAGAAATCACAAATCTCATACTTAGATGTCTCTATTGATGGCGCAAAATTACAAAAATAAAATGAAATAAAAGACTGTTTAGGGATTTTCCCCTCCCTGTTTAGGGAAAATCCTTTGCATAAGAATGATTTTTGTTGTTCCTTTGCATCGTGAAATTGAAATAATAATGTCAAACCCTTTAAAATGTTACGAGTATGAAGAAGATGTTTTTCGCACTGATGATGATGCTGACAGCAACCGTCTCTGCAAACGCCATGAGCTATGAGCAGGCCCGTAACGAGGCTTTGTTCCTGACAGATAAGATGGCCTATGAGCTCAATTTGACTGACGAGCAGTATGAGGCCTGTTATGAGATCAATCTCGACTACCTGATGGGTGTCACGGGTCGTGACGACGTGTTCGGAACCTATTGGGAGCGCCGTAATCTCGACCTGAGTTATATCCTGCTCGACTGGCAATGGAACGCTTTCATAGCAGCCTCCTATTTCTATCGTCCACTGTATTGGGATGCCGGCTACTGGCACTTCGGTATCTATGCCCGCTACCCGTATCGTGACTACTTCTATTTTGGTCGTCCGCTCTTCTTCGACACCTATCGTGGTGCCCATGCCTGGCACAGAATCGGCGGACGTGGCTATTATCACGGACACAGCAACCACTTCCGTGCACCTCACAGAGAGCACTTCGGTATGCATGACCGTTGGAACCGTGGTGACTTCCGTGGCAACCGTCACAGCTCCACCCGTGTCACAGGGCCCAGGGACAGCCGTAGTATGGATCGCGGACGTGGTATGGATCGCGGACGTGGTATGGATCGCGGCAACCGTAGCATCGAGCGCAACAATCGTACCATCGAGCGCAACAATCGTACCATCGAGCGTGGCAACCGTAGCATCGAGCGCAACAATCGCACCATCGAGCGCCAGAACCGCACGATAGAGCGCAACAATCGCACCATCGAGCGTGGCAACAGGACCATCGAGCGTAACAACAATCGCAGTTCCTTCGGCAACTCCAGCAGTCGTCCCTCCAGCCCTCGCAGCAGCTCGTTTAGCAGCTCACGCAGTAGCAGCAGCCATAGCAGCGGCAGTTTCAGCGGTGGTCCACGCGGAGGTGGCAGCCATAGCGGCGGCAGCTTCAGCGGTGGTTCACGCGGAGGTGGTAGCCATAGCGGCGGAAGCTTCAGCGGTGGTTCACGCGGAGGTGGTAGCCATAGCGGCGGCGGTGGACACGGCCACGGTGGCGGACGTCGATAAGTCAGAGCGCCAGTTCCCTGACCTCTGCATTCGACATCTTTAAAATCTCGCTCATTGATTTCTGATAAAGGACGGCTTGGATGGCTTTATTGATGATGCCATGACCAACGGCCAGCACCTTCTTTCCTGGGAATGTCTGTCTGACATAGGTGATGAATTCGCCAGCCCGGGAAAGAAGGTTTTCCAATGACTCCACATTATCAGGCCACGGTTCGTTCTTCAGATCTGGGATATAACGTCCTGTGAAGTCGCCCCAGTCGCGTTCCCTCAACAGAGGGGTCGTCACGACCTCCAGCCCATGGGGGACGGCGATGATGGCAGCCGTGTCGATGGCGCGCTTCAGGTCGCTGGCCACAACCACGTCTATCTCCCTGTCACGCCACTCCTCGCTGAGTGCACGGGCCTGAAGGATTCCACGCTCGTTGAGAGCGCCCTGCGTCTGACCCTGCATGGTCTGACTGGCGTTATCGACAGTCTCGCCGTGCCTTACAAGATATAATATGGTGCTCATTCGAACTATTTTGGTGCAAAATTAAAAATAATCTGCGATTATCTGTGTTTTCTGAGGCATTTTTTGTATTTTTGCAGCGTTAAAACGAAGAATTACCTATTATGAAGATATTACAAAGCTCTGTATTCCGCGCCATCTCCGCCATTGCGGTGGGTATCCTGCTTATCAAGTATCCAGACAATACCGTCACCTGGATCACAGTCGCCATCGGCGTTCTGTTCTTCCTCTCAGGTATCATCTCACTGGTGGTATATATCAATGCCAGGAGGAATGTCTCGGAATACAAGATCACTGATGCTGAGGGAAATATCGTGGCAGGAGAGCAGCCCACCTTCCCCATTGTCGGCGTGGGAAGCATCATACTGGGAGCCATTCTCGCCCTGACACCCAACATCTTCATCACCGCCCTCATGTATATTATCGGTGGTATGCTCATACTGGGAGCCATCAACCAGTACATGAACCTGATCAATGCCCGCAAGTATGGAAAGATCGGATTCGGATACTGGATATTCCCCTCCGTCATCCTGCTGACGGGTATCTACGTGATACTGCGTCCAATGGATCCCGCCAGTGTGTCGATGCTCATTCTGGGTTGGTGTACGCTGCTCTATGGTGTGACGGAGATGATCAACTCGCTGAAGTTCCATTCCGACAAGCGCAAGTTTACCAAGGCTCAGGAGATAGCCGTCGCCGAGGAAGTGGTTGAGGAAGAGAACGTGATTGAGGCCGAAGAGGTGACAACGTCAGAAGAGGCCCCTGCGTCAGAAAGCGACTACACTCTTCCTGAGCCTAAGACGGAGGAATAATATTCTGCCTTTCGTTCTATTTTCATGGGATATGCCCTCGACGAACTGGGCATACGATAGAGACGTAGCTCCCGCCCATCGAGCACGAACGTCTGATTATCCCCCACCCCAGGACTATCAATGCCAAACTGTCTGCAGGCAATGTCTGTGGCCAGTTGTCCGGCTGTGACCACGGCCCTGCATTCGGGCAGCTGGCGGAGCATGGCATGAAGGTCTGTCTCTTCCACAATCTCCAGATCTTTGTCGGAAGCCGTGCCAGTGGTACGACGAATACGGGTGGCGGTATCGAAGAGGGCGATGCCCTGTTCCTTCAGAAACGAAATCAGCAAGTCCAGACGGAAGGTCTTGGCTTCGGCATCCACAAAATGCTCCTTGTCATTGAAGAAGATCAGTCCGAAGATACGCCACATATCGTTGATGAAGTTAGGATAATAGAACTTCATCGACCAGCGTTTCTCCGATGGCGGGAAGGTGCCCAGCATCAGAATACGAGCATTCGTAGGCAAAAACGGCTCAAAAGGATGATTCTCTACTATCAACTGTAAACCGTAAACTATAAACTATAAACTATAAACTGTAAACTATACGCTCGGCTTTGCCGCTTGCTACCAACGGGACGCAAGAACTATAAACTAACCATGCTTCATCTCTTCCTTGACTTCCTTGGAGAACAACTCTATGTAGGTTTTCAGGATGTCAATACCCCGTTTGTTCTCACGGCCCCAGGGGATAATCAGGTCTGCGAACTTCTTCGTAGGCTCGATGAACTGCTCGTGCATAGGCTTCACATCGTTCTCATAATGGTCGAGCACCATATCGACGGTACGTCCTCGCTCCACCACATCGCGACGGATATTCCTGATCAGACGCACATCACTGTCCGTATCCACGAAGATCTTCAGGTCCATCATGTCGCGCAGCTTCTTATAGTGCAGCGTCATGATGCCCTCCAGGATGATCACGGGTTTGGGCTCCACATGGATGGTCTCAGGCAGACGGTTGGAGAGCACATACGAATAGGTGGGCTGCTCAATGGCCTCGCCGTTCCTCAACCTCTTGATCTGCTCCGTCAGCAACTTCCAATCGAAGGCATCAGGATGGTCGAAATTGATGGCGCGACGCTCTTCGTCTGTCAAGTCAGAGGTGTCGTTGTAGTAAGAGTCAAGCGGTATGACAGCCGCACAATGTGGCGGCAGCACCTTGGCAATGCGCTTTACGACGGTGGTCTTGCCAGAACCCGAACCGCCTGCGATTCCGATGATGATCATAGTTATTGTACCTTTAGTGGCTACAAAGTTAGTGTTTTTTTTCCAAACGACAACATTTTGTTCAAGGAAAAACAAAAATCTGCGTAAAAGTTTGTGTATTCCGAAAAATAATCGTACCTTTGCAGCCCAAAGTGAGAAAATGATCGTATTTTAATATTTATTTTTAACTCAAAATGAAAAAAGGTATTCATCCCGAAAACTATCGCCCCGTCGTGTTCAAGGACATGTCCAACGGCGATATGTTCCTTACGAAGTCTACTGCAAAAACGAATGATACCGTAGAATTCGAAGGCGAAACTTACCCCGTGGTAAAAGTTGAAATCTCCAGCTCCTCTCACCCGTTCTATACTGGTAAGAGCAAGCTCGTCGACACCGCTGGACGTGTCGATAAGTTCATGAGCCGCTACGGCAAGGCTGCGAAGAAATAAGAAAGACATCTTCGGAAAAAGATTGCGCTTGGGTAGTTGCATATGCCCAAGCGCACTTTTTTTGCCTAATTATTTGGTGGAAACGCAGAAAATTCGTACATTTGTACCCGAGAACTTAACAAATCACAAATATAACATACAATGAGAACTATTTATGACTTCACTGTCAAGGACAGAAAAGGCAAGGACGTCTCTTTGAAAGAGTACGCCAACGAGGTGTTGCTGATTGTCAACACAGCAACCAAATGCGGATTCACCCCTCAATACGATGAACTGGAGAAACTCTACGAGAAGTATCACGCCCAGGGATTCGAGATTCTCGATTTCCCCTGCAACCAGTTCGGACAGCAGGCACCTGGCACAGATGAGAGCATTCACGAATTCTGCAAACTGAACTTCGGCACAGAGTTCCCCCGTTTCAAGAAGATCAAGGTCAACGGTGACGATGCAGACCCTCTCTATAAGTTCCTGCAGCAGGAGAAAGGCTTTGCCGGCTGGGATATGGAGCACCCCATCGCTCACATCCTCGACGACATGCTCACCAAGGCTGATCCCGACTACAAAGAGAAGTCTGACATCAAGTGGAACTTTACCAAATTCCTCATCAACAAGAAAGGTCAGGTGGTTGCCCGTTTCGAGCCCACAGAAAAGATCACCAACATCGAGCAGCAGATTGAGGAGCTCCTGAAGTAAGAAACGTTTCTTACGCACGCGTACCTTATTAATATATATAAAGTACATCCCATAGAAAAAGGCCCGTTTCACAACGAGCCTTTTCCTTTTTACTTAAAAAACTAAATTAATCAACCATAAACCTTAACCATTAAAATCTTTTTCTGATGCAAAAGTACAACAAGTTTCACAAACTCATGTAGAATTATCATTATTTGATGTTTAAAATGCGTGAATTCACGATAATTCTACATAAAATCACGGATTTTAAACATTTTCTGACCCTCAACAGCAAGTTTTTTGCGAATATCATGCACTTTCTCAAGAAAAAACACTATTTTTGCAGAGAATTGACAACCATAATGTTCATGGCCGCACGCATTCTATTAGTTTTTGCAATACTTGCAATCGTCATCGTATTCTCCTTCGTAGGTCGAAACCTCTACCTGCGAAGCCAGAGACTACGTCGGCGTCTGCAGATGAGCGCCATCTACACCAACATCACCCACGAACTGCTTACGCCGCTCACCGTCATTTCCGCTTCAGTAGACAAATTAAGGGACGAAGAGCCGAAATTTGCCCACGACTACGACCTGATGCAGCTCAATATCCAGCGCATGGTTCGCCTGTTGCAGCAGATATTAGAGACCAATAAGTCGGAGGCTGGCGAGCTCAAACTGCTCGTTGCCCAGGGCGACGTGATGAAATATATCCACGAAACAGCCGAATGTCTGGAGCCCCTTCTGGCCAAGAAACGTCAGAAGTTCACCATCGCCTGTCAGCCCAGCAGCATGATGGGATGGATAGATACCGACAAACTCGACAAGATTATCTACAATCTGTTGTCGAATGCCGCCAAATACTCCAACGAAGACGGCGAGGTATCGCTCATGGTGCAGACCAATAAAACCTACGATCACATCCGCATCGAGGTGAGCGACACGGGTGACGGCATCCCGCCAGAACAGATGAAACACCTGTTCCAGCGTTTCCACGACGGCGAGTATCGTCGACACAAGACCGTCGGCACAGGCCTCGGACTGGCTCTGACGCGCGATCTTGTCTATCTGCACGGAGGCACCATCCAGTGCCAGAGCGAAGTCGGCAAAGGCACCACCTTCATCGTCTCCCTGCCCATCAACAAAGAATCTTTCCATCCTGAACAGATCGACGAGAAACACAAGATCGACATGAGCATCCCCCAAAACGCCATCGTCGACTTCCAGGCCCTCGTCCCCGATGTCAATAACGAAGACGAGGCAGACCAGGAACAATATGACGAAGACGTCTACCGCCTGCTCATCGTCGAAGACAACGTGGAACTGCTGATGCTGATGCGCCAGCTGCTGAGGACTACCTACCGCGTCTTTATCGCCAAGAACGGCCTCGAAGCCATCGACATCATCCGCCAGAAAGACCTCGACCTCATCATCTCCGACGTGATGATGCCCGAGATGGACGGCTACGAGCTGACCTCAGCCGTCAAAGGCGATCCCAACTACAACCATCTGCCCATTATTCTGCTGACGGCAAAGACCCAGGAAGAAGACGAGGAAGAGGCCCTGCTCGCTGGTGCCGACGAGTTCCTCACCAAGCCCTTCCGCCTGAGCGACCTCAAGCTGCGCATCGACAATATCATCGAGAACCGCAAGCGCATCAAGAGCGAGTACAGCCAGAAGAGTGCCGCAGAGACCCTTGAGAAGGTGGCCGATTCGAAGACACCAGATGATCGATTCCTCAACCAGGCCCTCGAACTGGTGATCGCACACCTCGGCGACGAGGAATACGACCGCGAGTCCCTCGCCTCCGATATGGGAGCCAGCTCGTCGACGGTCTACAACAAACTCCGCTCCATCACAGGTCTCAGCGTGTCGAGCTTCATCCGCGACACCCGTCTGAAGGAGGCCCGTCGCATGGCAGAAGAAGACCCCAGACTGCGCGTCAGCGACCTCGCCTACAAAGTGGGCTTCCGCGACCCCCGCTATTTCTCCACTTGTTTCAAGAAACAGTTTGGCGTCCTGCCCAAGGATTTCATGGAGAGCCGGACACAGTAATCTCTGCCCGCATGGGGGCCGACATTAGTTATAATTATTCATATTTGTTTCCAAAAAAAATATAAATATCCTATTTAGTATTCCGTTTTCATTATAATATTGTACCTTTGCACTCGGAATTACCTAATTCTAAATCTTTATTTTATGGCTAAACAGAAAAAATTCATCCTCCAGGAGAGTGAGATCCCAACACAGTGGTACAACATTCAGGCAGACATGCCCAACAAGCCCATGCCCCCCATCCACCCGGCTACGAAGCAGCCCTTGGGTGTCGACGACCTGGCACACATCTTCCCTCGTGAGTGCTGCGTGCAGGAGCTGGATACAGAGCATCGTTGGATAGACATCCCTGAGGAAGTGCTCGACAAGTACAAGTACTATCGTAGCACACCGCTGGTGCGTGCCTACGCTCTCGAAGAGGCCCTCGGCACACCTGCCCACATTTACTTCAAGAACGAGTCAACCAATCCCCTCGGCTCTCACAAGATCAACTCTGCCCTGCCCCAGTGCTACTATGCCAAGCAGGAGGGCACGACCAATGTGACCACCGAGACAGGTGCCGGCCAGTGGGGCGCTGCCCTCAGCTATGCTGCTAAGATCTACGGTCTCGACTGCGCCGTCTATCAAGTGAAGATCACCATGCAGCAGAAGCCATATCGCTCGAGCATCATGCGCACCTTCGGAGCCGTCGTCGAGGGTTCACCCTCGATGTCCACCCGTGCCGGTAAGGATATCCTGACGAAGGATCCCACACACTCTGGTTCTCTGGGCACCGCCATCTCTGAGGCTGTCGAGCTGGCTACCACCACGCCAAACTGTAAATACACACTGGGTTCCGTGCTCAACCACGTGGGCCTGCACCAGACCATCATCGGTCTTGAGGCCGAGAAGCAGATGGAGATGGCTGGCGAATATCCCGACATGGTGATTGCCTGCTTCGGCGGTGGTTCCAACTTTGGTGGTATCGCCTTCCCCTTCATGCGTCATAAGATCCTCGAGGGTAAGAATATCGAGTTCATCGCTGCCGAGCCCGACAGCTGTCCGAAGCTCACACGCGGACAGTTCCGCTACGACTTCGGCGACGAGGCTGGCTACACCCCGCTGCTACCCATGTACACCCTGGGCCACAACTTCCGTCCCTCCAATATCCACGCTGGCGGTCTGCGCTACCACGGTGCAGGCATGATCATCTCTCAGTTGATCAAGGACGGTTATATGTACGGTGTCGACATCCCGCAGCTCGAGACCTTCGACGCAGGTATGCTCTTCGCCCGTACCGAGGGCATCATCCCTGCTCCTGAGAGCTGTCACGCTATCGCTGCCACCATCCGTGAGGCCAAGAAGTGCAAGGAGACTGGCGAGGAGAAAGTCATCCTCTTCAACCTCTCCGGCCACGGACTCATCGACATGCCGTCTTACGAGGCCTTCATCAAGGGCGACCTCCAGAACTACACGGTTACAGACGAGATGATTGCAGCTAACCTCGCCGAACTCGACAAATAGTCATAATAAGAATCCCCGCTCGATTTGAGCGGGGATTTTTATGTCGTTTACACCACTTCGAGATAGAAACTGAATGGACGGAAGCCGTCGTTGCAACTGATCATCGCACTCATCGGGTTCTTCATCCACCCGTCGTAGAAATTCCCCTCTCCCCTGGCCAAGGCCTCCACAAACTCACGCATGGAAGACCAGGCGGAAGGACACATGCCCTCAGGACACTTGCCGTCGATGGAGAGCCACTGCTGGCCTTCCACCACGTCGCAAGTATGCTCGATGGGATTCTCGTATTTCGCCATCAGATCAGGATAGACCGTCTGGCGGATGGCAGTGATGCGTACCTTATTCATTGACGCTGTTGACTTTTTCTGAAAGCGTCGAGCTGACGGAAGCAGTGGCGGTCGATAATCTGCTCAAGGGCGCGATCGGGATTATTGCGAATGAAGCAGTCGTGATTGAAGACCATCAGCTCACCATTGTCTGCAGTATAGGGTTTCCAAGCAGGGATACCGTCGATATTCGGATTGCCGTTGTGGGCGAACTGTGCCCAGACGCTGCTCATTGTATCGGCCAACTTCAGGTCTTCTGCCGTAGGCTGGGGCAACTCGTTGGGTGAGTGATGGAGGGTGTTGAAACAGAACTTCAATTCGTGACCATGGACAGAGCCGTTGTTGACGGGAGAGCGCCAGGTGAACATGTACATGTAGAGGTGAGAGGTGAGAGGTGAGAGGTGAGAGGACCAGGCATCAGAAGTGATGAGGGTCTTGGGACGGAAGAGCCAGTCGATGCTCACGAGATCCTGAGGGGTATAGTCGGGATATGCCTTGGCAAAGGCCTTGACATAGGCGTCGGTCTCGTCGCCAAAGGTCTTCTGGAGTTGCTCGACGGCCTCAGCCTGAGTCATGGGTTTGTCGTATTGCAGGCGCTGGAGCTCGTTGAACGTGGTGCCGATCATGACAGGAATGTTGGCAGAGAACTCAGGGAATGTGGGTTGGAAGGGCTGCTGGAGCAGCGTCTCTCCATCAGGCGTAGGTCCGAAACCCCACATCATCGGCGTGCCAGGCTTGCGGGTGCCGATGCTGGCAGCCATCGCCCGCTGACCTGCGTCGTAGAGCTGCTGATAGGGGATATCCTTGATCTTATCGACCTGCTTCTCGCTGATGCCGAGTTCCTTCAGCACGGCCTTGCCGAGGGCCTGCGTCATCTCACGGGTGTTCACATTGAGGATGGTGCCGCTCATGATGATCGCCTTGTGGAAGAGTCCACGGGCCTTGGGCATACACATCAGGGTGCCCACCTTGCCACCACCACCCGACTCGCCGAAGATGGTTACATTCGTGGGATCGCCACCGAAGAGCGAGATATTATCACGCACCCACTCCAAGGCCTGCACCACATCAAGCATGCCGACATTGCCAGACTCTTTGTATTTCGGAGAGACGGCCGAGAGGTCAAGGAAACCGAGGATGTTCAGACGGTGATTGACACTCACCACCACGACATCTTTCTGGGCGAGACACATGCCTGGGTTCCAGGCCGATGTGCCTGAATCGAAGCCTCCGCCATGAAACCAGACCATCACTGGCCGCGGTTGAGAGTTGACAGTTGAGAGTTGAGAGTTGACAGACGTAGTCCAGACGTTGAGGACGCAGCAGTTCTTCTCAGACATCTCGTCCTCGCTGAGCTGTCGACCCCACGTCTGTTGCATAGCCTGGGGGCCCCAATGGTAGCAGGCTCTGACGCCTTCCCATTTCTCTACGGGCAGAGGGGGCATGCAACGCTCCACCTTGGCGTAGGGGATGCCAAGATAGGCCATCGAGCCCTCCTGCATGATACCACAGATTTTGCCTGACGTCGTGGTTACCACTGGCGCCAGGCAGGGCTTAGGGCCCACAATGTCCCTCACTTGCTTAGCTAATGCTTCCGAGGGGGTAGCCTCACCATCGAAAGGCACGAGATACCAACGTACTGTCCAAGATAAAGACTCCTTCGGCTGCAACAGCTGATAGGCGCCCTGACTCTCCAGTTCGATGTGGGCCTTACCACGGTTGACATATACCTGAATCTCGGCCTCGCCAGGGGCAGGCTGCTCAGGCGTCAGGTCGTCGAAACGCTTCACAAGCAACAGGCCTTTGGCACAGTAGGCCAGCCAGCCCTTGCCGTCGGCATTCACCTTACGGTTCTCATTGGTCTCGTCAGTCTGATACCAGGCCAGTCCGTGCTGCGCCTTGAAGTCCATCAGTCCTGCAGGCCAGATACCGTCGACAGGTGCATCGAAGAAGATCAGGCCACCCTCGTTCTGTACACGTGTCACCTCCCAGGGAGCCACACTCCGCGGCTCGTCGCCCTCGTTGGTGATGGTGTAGGTGATGACGATGGCACCATCCTTCTCGTCGATGGCGAAGGTCTTCCCCACCCTGCACTTCAGACGTTCTGACACCTCACTAGTCATGCGCAGCGTCGCGCCGTCCTGTTCCACGGTGTAAGGGTTCTTGTCGAACTCTTTGACAGGCGGCCAGTTCCACTCTTTCTGCGGACTGGTCCAGAACGTGCTGCCGAAAGCCTCTGGCCATCGGAGTTGAGAGATAATCTCACGGTCGTCGTACTTGAATGAGAGGATTTTTCCGCCCTTGGCGGCATCGATAGTCATCGACAGGTGACCGTTTTTCAGGTCGTACTTACCTGTCTGGTCATCTTGTTGCGTTGCTGCCAAAGCACTAGTGCTTCCGATGGCGGCAACCATGAAGAGTAATGTCAGTAATCGTTTCATAAATGAAAATTTTGTTGGTTATCTTTTTCCATAATACGCAGGAAAGCAGATAAAACCCAACCATAGGCCAGTGATTTATAGAACATTAACGAAAAGACGCCCCAGAGAACCTCTGGAGCGCCCACTAGAAATCAATAACCAACAAACTTATGCGATATCAATCTGTCTTGACACCTTTACCTTCTCCTCAATGAGTTTCGGGAGTTCGACGGTGAGCACACCGTGTTCCACCTTGGCCGAAATGGCGTCCTTCTTCACGTCGTCAGGCAGTATCAGCGTCTGCTCAAACTTCGAGTACGAGAACTCACGACGCAGATAGCGGGTGGTCTTGTCTTCCTCCTTCTTCTCGTTCTTGCTCTCCATCTTCACCACGAGGTTGCCCTCATCGTTGATGTGAACATTGAAATCCTCCTTCTTCATGCCCGGTGCGGCCAGCTCTACGGTATAGGCTTTGTCGCTTTCTTTTACATTGATGGCGGGTGCTGTTGCATTCACCTTCGGTAAGAACTCCGTGTCAAACAAATCGTTGAACACTGTTGGAATCCAGCTGTTTGATCTCATCATTGGCATCATAATAGTTACCTCCTAATTCTATTTTTAAATGGTTACACATGTTATCTTTTTTAGCGATTGCCTTTCGGCTTTCATTGACACATATGCAATCACGATGCCAGACCGTTGAAGCCTGCCATATCGTCAGAAATACATGACAAAACGTCAGAAGTGGATATCAACTTACCCGCAGACACATCATCGTCAGGTCGTCGTTAGGATCAGCCCCGCCGCGATGGTGTTCCACCTCTGCAGCCAGGGTCTCAATGACCTGACGGGCAGAGTCGAAATGGGTGTTACGCAGGATATCGAGCAAATGGTCGTCGCCAAACTGGTCGTTTTCCATATTCTCGGCCTCGTTCAGTCCGTCGGTATAGATGAACAGCGGACGGTCCTTGATGCTGCTAATCTCCTCGCCCTGGAACTCCAAATCGGGAAGGACGCCGATGGGGAAGTTCGTCAACATCTTCAGGAAATCGCCATGCGACTCCCCGCCTCCAATGATTGGCGGGTTATGGCCGGCATTGCAGAACGACAGGTGGCCCGTCTTCAGATCCACGAGTCCGATGAACATGGTGACGAACATATTGGTGGGATTCTCATCGCCAGACAGCGCATCGTTCATGCGGGTACAGATCTCGGCAGGCAGCATCTGCTGGTTAGCCAGCGTACGGAACAGCCGTGTCACCTGGGCCATGAACAGCGAGGCGGGCACTCCCTTTCCGCTCACATCGCCCAGACAGAAATAGAGACTGTCGTCGATCAGCAGATAGCCGTACAGGTCGCCGCCAACCTCCTTGGCTGGTGTCATCGAGGCATACATATCCAGACCCTCACGGTTGGGGAACACGCTTGGCAGCATCGACATCTGGATGCTGCTGGCCACGTTCAACTCACTCTCTATCGAGGCCTTCTGGGCTGTGGTGGTCTTCAACTCCTCGATGTAGCTGACCAACGAATTCTGCATATTGCCGAACGAATGGCTCAGCTGGCCTATCTCGTCAGTACGCTTGAAGTCAGGCAGTTTGGTATCGAACTGTCCTGAGGCGATGGTCTCTGCCTCCTGTGCCAATCGTCGCAGGGGTCGCAGTTCGCTGGTGATGATACGGATGAAGAAGAACAGCATCAGCAAGAGACCTACGGTAACGATGGTCATGACGGTACGGCGCAGACGGTCGAAGCCTCCGAAGATATCACTCTCTGGACACACGATGGCCATGCTCCAGCCCGTCTGTCCGAGAGGCTTGTAGAACACGTAACTGTCAACACCGTCGACGTTCAATTGTCTCATGCCCTCCTCCCCACGCTGCATGGCGTGGCCTAAGGCCGTCTTGGCGGTATCTTCACGTTCCAGCGTCTCGGTGAAGAGGGTCTCGTTGAGCAACTTGGTGGTGTCAGGGTGGACGAAGTATGTGCCGCCATGCCCCACCATGATGCTGTAGGAGTTGGGATATGGTTTGACTGCCGAGATCGTGTTCGACAGCCAACTCAGAGAGAGACCGATGTTGACGACACCCAAGAACTTACCCTCCTTATCAACGATAGGATTACAGTATGACGTCAGCATCTCCTTGGTGTTGGTCGCCACATCAAGGTCCATATAAGGTTCCGTCCAGCACATCTTATCCAGCAGCCTTGGCATCAGATACCAGTCCATGTAGAAATACTGGTAGGAGTCGCTGCCTCCCTGCATCGTCCTGATACTGTCGCCGTTGCGTTTCGAGTATGCCGAGAAATAGCGTCCGTACTTCTCGTAGAAATATGGTTCAAAGGCGATGGAGCAATTGAAGAAGTCGTGATTTCTCTTTAATACGGCCTCGCTATAAACGAACATGGAGTCGGGTCTGTCGGGATGACGCATCACGAGCCACTCTATCATATTGGATGCCACCTCCGCACGGTTCAGGATACCTGTCACGCGCAAGGCGGTATTGTTTAAGATCTGCGAAGCACGGTTGATGGCCTCCTGTCTGACGGCATCCCTGGCCTGCACGAACATGAAGCCGAGAGCTGCCAGGAAGATGATGGCAGCAAACAGCACAACCCACAGACTGACTCTCACGGACAGTTTGCGACGGATAAAATCGATGATCTCTTTCATAAACGTTCCTCCTTACCTTTCTATCAGTTCCTCATACTTCACTTCACGCTGCAGCATCCCATTCTCCGCCATGAGGTAGCTGGCACGCTTCACCATGTCGGGACGCAGACGGAACTCACGTTTCTTTGACTCACGGTCTATCTGCAGGCGCAACACCTCCTTCAGCATCAGCCGCTGCATAATACGGTTGGAGGCCACACGATTGCTCTTGACGTACTTCATCACGATGTCGAGCGTCTCCTCCTGATGGTTGGCAGCCCACTCCCATCCGCGACGGCTCGCCTGGGCAAAGCGGTGCACCTGATCCTTGTGTTTCCGATAGTAGTCGAGGGTCACGTAGAGTCCGTCCTCCTGCACATTGTAGCCGTGATCGCAGAAACGGTACACGTTCTCGTCAGTCAGCTCCATGCCTGCCTGCAACAACTGATAGTATTCATTGTAACTCATGGCCAGCGTGGCATCGAGGGCACCACTCACGAATAGGTTCACGTTCGTCGAGAACCGCACCCAGTCGTAGTCCAGCCCCTCCTTGATGCTCATGCAGATAGCGAGCTGTCCGAAGCCCACGCTCCAGATGCCCACACGTTCACCTTTCTGTTTCAGGGGGTCTTTACCGCGAGCCGACACAATCACCATGGCGTTGTTCATCGATGTTTGCAGGATGTTCACCAATTTCGTACCAGAGTCTGCCAACTCCATCGCCTGACAGAGTTGCAGCGTCGTTGCCTGACTCGTCTTATTGAACATACGAGTCATAGCCGACTGCGTGACTGACGGATGGACGATCTCTACTTCGACACCGGCTTCCCGGTAGAAGCCCTTCTCTTGAGCTACATAGTAACCTGCAAACTGGGCCTGCGCCGTCCATTGGGGCGTAAATACAATCTTCTGCGCCTGTATGCCAGAGATACCGCAAAGGAAAAGGATGGCGGTCATCATCCATGGGAGAAGTTTATTATTCATGAAGTGGTACATTTGTTATGACTCATTTGTGACAGCAGCTTAACAGCCTCCGTCACGGTAGGAACATCGGCTATAATGATGGAACGCTTGCCGTTAACCTCATGGAAGCGGCAATTCTGAGGATGGTTGGAAACATAGTCGAGTATGAGTCCGAAGGCTTCGCTCTGGAAGTAAGGACTATCGGGATTGTTCACGAAGTAGAGGTGCATCTTCGACTGTTTGAGGATAATAGTCTCGATACCGAGCCGTTTGCCACAGACACGCAGCGGCACCACACGGATGAGTTCTTCACCTACCTCGGGAATCTCTCCGAAACGGTCTATAAGACGTCTGCGATAGGCAGCAAGGTCATCGTCGAGATGCTGACTGGCAGCAAGGTTGTCGAGTTCCCGATAAAGCAACATACGCTCTGAATCGGAAGGTACATACTGGTCTGGGAAGTACATCTCCAGATCGGACTCAAGGGTACAGTCGTCGACCCATTGAACATTGAGCATTCTTGCGTCCCGTTGGTAGCAAGCGTCCTTCGGCCGAGCGGAACATTGAACATTATTGGCTACCGCATCCTTTTGTCCTTCAGGATGGTCAATGGTCTTTGGTGAATGGTCAATGGTCTCATTTCGGAGCTCGGCCATCGCCTGGTTGAGAATCTTCTGGTAGGTCTCGTAGCCGAGGTCGGAGATGAAGCCCGACTGCTCTGCGCCGAGGAGGTTGCCTGCACCACGGATGTCGAGATCCTGCATGGCGATGTTGATGCCTGAACCAAGGTCGGAGAAGTTCTCGAGGGCCTCCAGACGACGGCGCGACTCAGGATTAAGGGCTGCCAACGGGGGTGCCAGCAGATAGCAGAACGCCTTACGGTTACCACGGCCTACGCGACCACGCATCTGGTGAAGGTCGGAGAGGCCGAAGTTATGGGCACCGTTGATGATGATGGTGTTGGCATTAGGGATGTCGATGCCGTTCTCGACGATGGTGGTGGAGAGCAGCACGTCATAGTCGTAGTTAGAGAAGTCGAGGATGATTTGTTCAAGCTCGTCTGGCTTCATCTGTCCATGGCCGATGGCCACACGGGCATCAGGGACATGGGTGTGGATCATCTCGGCGATATGGGTGAGGTCGCTGATACGATTGTTGACGAAATAGACCTGTCCGTTGCGCGACATCTCGAAGTTGATGGCGTCGGCAATGATCTCCGCGCCAAAGGTGTGTATCTCTGTCTGGATGGGATAGCGGTTGGGCGGCGGTGTCTGGATGACGCTGAGGTCACGGGCTCCGACGAGCGAGAACTGCAGGGTGCGCGGAATGGGCGTAGCCGACATCGTGAGGGTGTCGACATTGGATTTCATCTGGCGCAGCTTCTCTTTGGTAGAGACACCGAACTTCTGCTCCTCGTCGATGATGAGCAGGCCAAGATCCTTGAACTTCACCGTCTTGCCGATGAGTTTATGCGTACCTATTATAATATCTATCTTGCCATCGGCCAGATCCTTCAGCAGCGCCGTGGTCTGTTTAGCCGACTTGGCACGGGTGAGGTAGTCCACACGCACAGGCATGTCCTTCAGTCGCGAGGAGAAGGTACGGAAATGCTGATAGGCCAGTACCGTCGTCGGCACAAGCACAGCCACCTGTTTACCGTCGGTAGCGGCCTTGAAGGCGGCACGCACCGCCACCTCGGTCTTGCCGAAGCCCACATCGCCACAGACGAGGCGGTCCATGGGCTTCGCCTGCTCCATATCGGCCTTCACGTCTTGTGTGGCCTTCAGCTGATCAGGCGTATCTTCATAGAGGAAACTGGCCTCGAGCTCATGCTGCAGATAGGTGTCGGCACTGAAGGCAAAGCCCTTCTCACGACGGCGCTTGGCGTAGAGTTTGATCAGATCGCGGGCAATATCCTTGATATGTTTCTTCGTGCGCTCTTTCAGTCTCTCCCACTGGCCTGTTCCAAGCGTGGAGAGACGGGGCGGCTGTCCATTGTCCTGCGACTTGTACTTTGACACCTTATAGAGGGAGTGGATGGAAACATAGATGCTGTCGCCATTCTGATAGATGATTTTGATCATCTCCTGATAAGCGGGATCTCCAGACTTCCCGGATGCCCCTGAACTGATCGGCATGCGTACCAAACCACCGAACTTGCCCACACCATGATCCACATGCACCACGTAGTCGCCAATCTCAAACTGTTGGATCTCCTTCAAAGTGAGGGCCATCTTGCCACTGCGGGCCTTATCGCTCTTGAGGTTATACTTGTGGAAGCGGTCGAAGATCTGGTGGTCGGTAAAGATGCAGATACGCAGGTCGTTGTCGGCAAACCCCTCATGAAGGGTGTTTTGGACTGGGGTGAATGTGATACTGGCCTTTTCGGCAAAGATATCCTTCAGACGCTCATTCTGTTTCTGACTGTCAGCACAGATATATATCTGATAGCCCTTTGAGAGATAGTCCTCAAACGACTGCCTGAGCAGGTCGAAGTTCTTGTGGAAGAGGGGTTGCACAGAGATATTGAAACGGAGCACAGAAGCGTCAGGCACAGAGGGGCGATGGCCAAACTCGATACGTCGGAAATTAAGGGCATCACTCATAAACTGCGCCCCAGTAACCAACTGTAACTCACGGTGCAACTGACGTTCAATCTCCTCGCGTTCCATCTCCGTGGCCGACTCCAGCTGTTCGGTACGTGCCTGGGAGGAGAAACCCTCCTGATAGGTGCGGTCGATGGCATCGCGGACATAAAGGAAGTCTTTCGTCACCAACAGCACATCCTTAGGCACAAACGAGAGGAACGGCACCTTCTCAACGACCCCCATAGCCATCTCAGGCACGATCTCCACCTGCTCACGCTGTTCCTTGGAGAGCTGGTCTTCCACCTCGAACGTACGGATAGAGCCGATATCGTCGCCGAAGAAGTCGATACGGTATGGATACTCACAACTGAAGGAATAGACGTCGAGGATGGACCCACGCTGGGCGAACTGTCCTGGTTCGTAGACGTAGTCCACCTCACGGAAGCCAAACTCGAGGAGTGTCTTACAGATATCCGCGACATCAATCGTCTGATTCTTCTCCAGCCTCAGCGTACGGTCATCGAGTTCCTGCTTCGACACGACAAGCTCTGCGAGGGCCTCAGGATAAGTGACGATATATGTCGAGGAGTGTGGAGTGTGGAGTGTGGAGTGAGATTTGTCTGTGGCAGAAACATTAATCCTCGAAAGCACTTCTGTGCGGAGGATCTCGCTGGCAGCATCGCGCTGGGCATACTTCACCGCCCGCCGATAGCTGGAGGGAAAGAACAGCACGTTGTCCGTACCCATCATCTGTGTCAGGTCGTGATAAAAATAGCCTGCCTCCTCGGCATCCTGCAACACAAAGAGCATCCGTCTGGGGCTCCTGGCAGCCAGACTGCTGAACATCAAAGGTGCCGATGAAGCCAACAATCCCTCTAGGAAAATCGTCGACTTTGAAGATTTTCCCAGTTCCTTTGCCAGTGCCGACACTTGCGGCAACTGGCTATAATGCGCCACTAATTCCAGTATATTCATGACGAATTGATTGCAAAGGTAATAAAAAAAGTGAAAAACACGGCGCTTTTTCACTTTTTTTATTACCTTTGCACCATCAAAGCATAGAACAATGCACAAAAGCGACAGTATAGTCATAATACCGACCTACAACGAGATGGAGAACATCGAGAAGATCATTCGTGCGGTGTTCGCGTTGGAGAAATGTTTCCACATCCTCGTGATTGACGACGGTTCCCCCGACGGGACGGCTGCCATCGTCAAGGGAATGATGGCTCAAGAGGAATTCGTAGACCGTCTCTTCATCCTGGAGCGCAGCGGGAAGTTAGGGCTCGGCACAGCTTATATTACAGGTTTCAAATGGGCGCTTGAGCGCGACTACGACTACATCTTCGAGATGGATGCCGACTTCAGTCATGACCCTCACGACCTACCACGACTGTATGCTGCCTGCCACGATGAGGGTTACGACCTCTCGATAGGCAGCCGTTATGTTTCGGGAGTGAATGTCGTGAACTGGCCCATCGGCCGTATTCTGATGAGCTACTTCGCCTCGAAGTATGTAAAGATCGTCACCGGCTTCAAGGTGCACGACACCACTGCGGGCTTTGTCTGCTACAAGCGCCGAGTGCTCCAGACCATCGAGCTCGACAATATCCGTTTCAAGGGCTACGCCTTCCAGATAGAGATGAAATACACCGCCCACAAGATCGGCTTTAAAATCAAGGAGGTGAGCGTCATCTTCGTCAATCGTAAGGAGGGTGTCAGCAAGATGTCGGGTGGCATCTTCGGCGAGGCATTCTTCGGTGTGATGAAGCTGAGATGGGATGGTTGGAAACGGAAATACCCGAAACCTGTTGACTATAGTTTATAGTTTAAAGTTTATAGTTTATAGTTTATAGATGATTACACTGTTATACAGAATATATCAGATTGTTATCGGACTGCCAGTGGTGGTCATTTGTACCATCGTAACCGCCTTGGAGGTGGGTATCGGCACGACCATCGGCAACGGCCACTTCTGGGGGTATTACCCTGGGCGCTGGTGGGCAAAGATCATCCTCAAGGTTCTGCTGATACCCGTGAAGGTTGAAGGGCGTGAGCATCTGGCAAAAGACCAGAGTTATGTGTTCGTGGCCAACCATCAGGGTATCTTCGACATTTTTCTCGTCTACGGTCATCTGGGCCGTAACTTCAAGTGGATGATGAAGCACCAATTAGGAAAAATACCCTTCATCGGCTATGCCTGTCGGAAGTCGCACCAGATATTCGTCGACAAGAGTGGTCCCAAGAAAATCAAGAAGACCTACGACACGGCACGGGAGATTCTGCAGGAAGGCTACAGCGTGACGGTGTTCCCTGAGGGAGCCCGTTCGTTTACAGGTCACATGGCAAAGTTCCGCAAAGGTGCCTTCGCACTGGCCGATGAGCTGCAGCTACCCGTGGTGCCGCTGACCATCAACGGCTCTTTCGACATCCTGCCCCGTACCAGAGGATTTGTTAACATCATCGACTGGCATCCGCTCAGGCTGACTATCCATGAGCCTATCTTCCCTACAGGCAAAGGACCCGAGAATATCGAGGCCGTCAGGAGTCAGGCTTATGATGCCGTGATGTCGGCACTCGTTCCCGAATACCAAGGCTATGTAGAGAACCCTGACCAATGATAGCACAGGCCCCATACATATACTTATTTCTGATTCTGATTCCAGACCTATACTTAGACTGGCGCTATTGGCGGCATAAGTATCAAGTCGGAGGACGCCTGATGCGATGGCTTCCCTCCATCGTCCTCACGGTCTATACCATCGCGCTGGCCTTGATGAAGAAGTTCATCCCCGACAATCCCGGCATATTATATATATACCTGGTGCTGCTGGTACTCTTCGCCGTCACCAAGGCCGTGTTCATGCTCTGTTCCATCACAGGACTGGGATTCTGTCGTTTGTTCAAGACCAAAAAGAACTTCGGTAATCTGGTGGGACTCCTCTGTGTGCCTGTCATCTGGTATATCCTCTTCTACGGTATCTTCATCGGCTTCAACAAACTGGAGGTGAACCGTCATACCTACACCTCCCCTGCCCTGCCCGAGGCCTTCGACGGTTATAAGATTGTGCTGTTCTCCGATGCCCATGTCGGCAGCTATACAGAACGTAATGAAGAGGTTCTGAAACGGGCCATCGACAGCATCAACGCCCAGCAGCCAGACCTCATCGTGTTCGTGGGAGACCTGCAGAACACCCAACCACAAGATATCTACCGCCACATAGACGTGCTGGGTTCGCTCAAGGCGAAAGACGGCATCTACTCCATACTCGGTAACCACGACTATGGCGACTATATCTGTGGCAACACGGCCAGGAAAGTGGCGAACTGTCGTGAGACCATCAGTCTGGAACGGCAATTCGGATGGACGGTGTTGCAGAATGAGCATCGCAACATCAGTCGTGATAAGTCAAGCATTGTCATTGCCGGCATGGAGAACGATGGCGACGGCATCAAATTTCCCCAAAAGGGTGATGTCCCAAAGACGCTGAAGGATGTGAAAGAGGGCGCTTTCATCCTCATGCTCGAACACGATCCCTCTGCTTGGCGACGTAAGATCATCCCTGATGGAAGAGCCCAGCTCACCCTCAGCGGCCACACCCATAAGATGCAGTTCTCCATCTTCGGCTGGTGCCCGATGACGATCTACCAGAAAGAGGTCAACGGCTGGTATCAAGAAGGCGAGCAATCACTCTTCGTCACCGCCGGCCTCGGTGGTCTGATTCCTTTCCGGTTCGGATCCACGGGTGAGATTGTCGTCCTGACCCTCCGAAAGTCATAAAGCGGACTCTCGTTTCTTGAAATAGGCCTGAACCTTTTCCCAATCAACATTGAGAATCTCCACCGGACTATCATAGTCGGTAGCCGTTGCTTTCTGGTTCTTGAGGTCGAAGCGTACCACGATTCTGTCTTCAACGCAGACACTGGTGGGGAGGCTATCGAGAAGGATAACATCAAACCACCCACGTTTTTGTTTGATTTCTATACTGTCTGACGACGTTTCGTCGGTCTTCATCAAAAAAAGGTGCTCCATGAAACACTCCTCGTCGGCTTTCACATACCAGGTAAGTGTATCGGTGCCGAGGGTTCCCGGTTCGGTAGACCTGACTGTCACCATCGCAGAATCGC